>DASQJK010000055.1:0-3903 GCA_035631095.1 Thermoanaerobaculia bacterium | reverse complement strand
CGAAATCCGAATGGGTGATCGCCGCGCTCGACCAGCACGAGCGGCCGCTGATCCGCTACGCCAAGTGGCTCCTGGGAGACCTCGAGGCGGCGCGGGACGTCGTGCAGGAGACCTTCCTGCGGGCGTACCGGAAGCTCGATCAGTTCGCCGGGCAGGCGAAGTTCACGACCTGGCTGACGAAGATCGCGATCCACGAGGCGCGGGCGCGGGTCCGCAGGACCTCGGCGCGGAGACGGCTGCGCGGCAGCCTCGCGCCTTCCGGGTCGAACGGCGGGGAGCTCGACCCGGAGAAGAGACTCCTCATCGGCGAGATGCGGACGATCATGGAAGCGGCGATCGAGGCTCTTCCGGACCTCTATCGGCCCGTGTTCGTGTTGAGGCAGGTGCAGGGATTGGGGACCGCGGAGACGGCCGGGTTACTGAACCTGAGCGGCGACGTCGTCAAGACGCGGCTCAAGCGCGCCCGCGCCCTGCTTCGGAAGGAGCTCCGCGCTTCCGTCGGGCCGATGGGACCGGAGATGTTTCGTTTCGAAGGGGAACGATGCGCCCGGATGTGGGCCGAGAAGATCTTTCCGGTCGTGCGTACGTTCGTGCCCGGCCGGCCCCGGGGGCGGTGAATCAGATCAGGAACTTCGAGTCCGCCATGATCTGCTCGTCGTCCATCCACACATCGAAGTGGCGGCCGACGATGTCGAGATGCGTGCGGCAGCTCCACGTCGCGCCGGTGTGCTCCGAATAGGGGTGCCCGAAGGCGAGGTGCAGGCCCGGGAGCTTCTCGTCCTGGAGGATGTTGCCAATCACGCTCCGGACGGCGATGTTGGTGCCGATCGCGAACTCGCCGACGCGGTTGGAATTGGGCTCCTTGCTCGTGTAGGCGAGGAAGTCCGCGAGGATCTCGGGCCGGTCGCAGCGCGCGTCCACGAGGCGGCTGTCCTCGATCGAGACCCGCAGAGGGTTCTTTTCCATGTCGCCGTATCTCGCGGACAGGTAGTCGCCCAGGATTCCATCGACCACGTAGACCCCGTCCACGCGCGCGGGCGCCGTCAATACTTCTCCGGCGGGAAGGTTCGCCCACTTCTCCGGCGAGATGATCCCGCTCGTCTTCAGCCAGCGGATCTGCGGGTCGAAGGTCGCGCGCAGGTCCGAGCCCCCTCGCGAGGTCGCGCGGATCGTCTTCGCCTTGCGGGCCCGCTCCAGCACTCGCGTGGAGATCGCGTCGACCTGCTGGAAGTCGGCGCGCATTCCCTCGAGCATGATCCGGTGGTTGATGTAGACCATGTGGGCGTGGCGCATTCGCCGCCGGTTCACGACGTCGGTCATCTGGATGCGCTGGGGAAGCTCGCCGGTCTTCGGCTGCGCCGCATAGATCGAGACCTGGGATCGCTCGAGGGACTCGAGGATCGGCACGGGCATGGCGACCATTGGACGGTCCCCGTAGTCCTCGAGCACGTGGAACTCGACGCGGGCGCCGACGTCGCGGACCTGGTCGGCGAGGCTCGCGGCGATGTCCTCGGTCTCGAGGTCGGTGATCACGGTGACGAGCTCCTCCGGGGACACGCGCAAGCACGTGCGGACGGCGTTGCGCGCTCCGGGGACGAGGTCTTCTGCGTAAGCGGCGGTCGTGCGCAAGCGGCTCTCCGTCAGCTCGGGATCGGTGCCGGGATCCACCGCGGCTCCTCGACGCCGCGGCAGGTCTCCTCGCAGATGAAATCCACCACGCCGCGAAGGTCTCCGCCATTCTCATGAAAGACGCGAAGCTGGCGGTCGGCGCCGGATCCGTTTTCCAGGATCCAGCGGATCGATTCGACTTCCTTGCGGCTTCCGAGCTCGTCGACGACCCCGTCGACGAATTCGAGCAGCTCGTCCATCAGGCTCCGGAACGGGACTTCCGACTCGTTCCCGAAATCGATCAGCTTGCCTTCCACGCCCCACCGGCTCGCGCGCCACTTGTTCTCGAGGATCAGGGCGTTGCTGTACTTGCGGAACCCGAGATTTCGCAGGCGCAGCTCATACAGCTTCACGCAGATCGCCTGGACGAGCGCCGCGATCGCGACGGTCTCGTCGAGCCGCATCGGAATGTCGCAGACGCGAAACTCGATCGTGTCGAAGAAGGGATGCGGCCGCAGATCCCACCAGATCTTCTTGCCGTTGTCGATCGAGTTCGTCGCCACGAGGATCCGGACGAACTCGTCGAACTCCGCGGGCGTCGGGAACACGGGAGGGATGCCCGTGCGCGGAAAACGCTCGAACACCTTCGTGCGATAGCTCTTCAAGCCCGTGTTGCGGCCCATCCAGAAAGGAGAGTTGGCCGAGAGCGCCAGGAGGTGCGGCAGGAAATAGCGCGCCTCGTTCAAGACGTCGAAAGCCGCGGCGCGGTCCTTGATCCCGATGTGGACGTGCAGCCCGAAGATCAGGTTCGACCGGGCGACGAGCTGCAGCTCCTGCACGATCGAGTCGTAACGCGGGTCCGGGTAGATCTTCTGCTCTTCCCAGCGCGAGAACGGGTGCGTTCCGGCCGAGGCGACCCGCATGCCGTTGCGCCGCGCGAGGCCGATGATTTCCCGGCGCAGGTCGGTCACGTCCTTGCGCACTTCGGCGACGTTGGCGCAGATGCCCGTACCGACCTCGATCACCGACTGGTGCATCTCCGGCTTGACGCGCTCCTTCAGGAGGAGCTTCCCCTCTTCGAGCATCTCCTGGACATGCGAGCGCAGCTCGCGCGTCTCCGGATCGATGATCTGGAACTCTTCCTCGACTCCGATCGTGAAGGCGGGCCGCTCGCGCATCTATTCCTGCGAGTCGTCCCGGCTCGGGGTGGACGGCTGGGGCGACGGCGGACGCTTCGGTGCGGCCGGTCTGGCGGGCGATCGCGTCGGCCCCGAGGGCCCCGAGGAGCGCACACCCCGGCGCACGGCCGGGCCCGTGGGGCCGAGCGGCCGGGCCGGACGCGCGGGAGCGCTCACGCTCTTCGAGAGGCCGAGGAATTCCTGCCAGTGATGCCGGGTCGGGGTCGGCTCCGCGGCCGTGACGCGCTCGATCAGCCACTTCGTCGCGTGGTCGAGCACCCACTCGAAGTTGGCGGGCCCGACGGACTTCGCGTCCGCATCGGGCGCGGGGTTCAGGAAGTCGATCGCGTACGGGATGCCGTTGCGCACGGCGAACTCGAGCGTGTCGAAGTCGTAGCCGAGCGCGTCCACGAGCTTCAGACAGTCATTGCGCACCCGGTCGTACAGCGACGGTTCGATCGCCTCTTCCGCCTGCACGTACCGCGCGTGGTGGGGCTGGCGCGGGTCATACCGCATGATCCGGACGTGCTTGCGGCCGATCGCGTAGCAGCGGAAGTAATCCTCGAAGACGATCTCCTCCTGGAGCGTCATCACGTTCTGCCCGGACTCCCTGTACGCGGCGAAGAACTCGTCCAGGTTGGCGACGCGGTACACGTTCTTCCAGCCGCCGCCCGAGTAGGGCTTGAAGAAGGCGGGGAAGCCGATGTGGGAAAAGATCTCGTCCCAGTTCAAAGGGAACTGCAGATTCGACATCGACTCCGACGTCGTGTCCGGCGGATGCTGGTTGGAGGGGAGCAGAACGGTCTTGGGGACGGCGACGCCGACCGACTTCGCCACGACATTGTTGAAGAACTTGTCGTCGGCCGACCACCAGAAGGGGTTGTTCACGACGATCGTCCCGTCCGCGACGGCCTTCTTCAGAATCGCGCGATAGAACGGGATGTCCTGGCTGATGCGATCGAGGATCAGATCGTAAGTCCTGGGGCTCTCGAGCGAGATGCCGCCGACCTTCACGGCCTCCGCGGTCACCCCGGAGGCGCCGGAGGCGTTGATGCGGTCGATGAGCGCATAAGGAAACGAGCGCTCCTGACCGAAAAGAATGCCGATTTTTTTCATA
>DASQJK010000054.1:0-6361 GCA_035631095.1 Thermoanaerobaculia bacterium | reverse complement strand
GAATGGATGAAGAGCGGCACGGGGACGTCGAGGCCCCCGGCGAGGGAACCCTCGTCGAAAACCGGCTTCATAACCTCGAGCAGATCCGGGGGCTCGTCGGAAACGTCTACCCGGACCGCTTCGACAGGACGGCGGGGGTCTCCGAGCTCGTCGAAAAGTTCTCCTCCCGCTCCGGTGAGGAGCTCGAGGCCGCGCCGGAGTCGGTGCGCGTGGCCGGACGGATTCTCGCGATCCGCGTCCAGGGAAAGGCGGGATTCCTCGACCTATCCGACGGACGTTCACGGCTTCAGGTTTACGTGCGGAAGGACACCGTGGGCGAGCCGGCGTGGGACCTCTTTCGCTCGCTCGACCTCGGAGACTGGATCGGAGTAGCCGGACAGATGTTCCGCACCCGGACCGGGCAGCTCTCGGTGAAATCTTCCGAGCTCGCCTTCCTCGCGAAGTGCCTCAAGCCGCTGCCCGAGAAGTGGCACGGCCTGAAGGACGTCGAGCGGCGATACCGCCAGCGCTATCTCGATCTCGCCGTGAACCCGGAGTCTCGGGACGTTTTCGAAAAGCGCGCCGCCATCGTCCGTGAAATCCGCCGATTCCTCGATGAGCGGGGCTTTCTCGAAGTCGAGACGCCGATGATGCAGCCGATCGCGGGGGGAGCTCTCGCGCGGCCGTTCGTGACTCACCACAACGCCCTCGACATCGAGCTCTTCCTGCGGATCGCGCCGGAGCTGTACCTCAAGAGGCTCGTCGTCGGGGGGCTCGAGCGCGTCTACGAGATCAACCGCAACTTCCGCAACGAAGGGATCTCGACGCAGCACAACCCCGAGTTCACGATGCTCGAGTTCTACCAGGCGTACGCGCGCGCCTCCGACCTGATGGATCTCTCCGAGCAGATGCTCGCGCGGCTCGCTCAGGCGGTCAGCGGAGGATCGGAGACTCCGTGGGGTGAGCATCGGATCGACTGGTCTCCGCCTTATCGGCGGGTCACCATGCGTCAGGCGGTGCTCGATGCGACGAGTGAGGACGCGCGGGGCCCTGTGAGACCGGAGGAGCTCGAGTCCGCGGAAAGGCTCCTGGCCGCGGCGCGACGGTTCGGAGTCGAGAAACCGGAGCGGTTCGAGGGTCAGAAGGGCAAGCTCCTCGCCGAGCTCTTCGAGGCGGTGGGTGAGGCGGGCTTCATCCAGCCCACGTTCCTCCACGAGTTCCCGACGGAGATCTCTCCGCTCTCCAAGCAGGACCCGGCCAATCCGGAATGGGTCGACCGCTTCGAGCTCTACGCGGGGGGCATGGAGATCGCCAACGGCTTCTCGGAGTTGAACGATCCTTCGGAGCAGCAGCGCCGGTTCGTGGAACAGGCGCGCCAGAAGGCGGGCGGCGACCACGAGGCGATGCAGGTCGACGACGATTATGTCGAAGCCCTGTCCTACGGAATGCCGCCGACCGCGGGAGAAGGGGTGGGGATCGATCGCGTGACGATGCTTCTGACGGGGAAAAACTCCATCCGCGACGTGATCCTCTTCCCGCTCATGAGGCCCCGCTGAGCTTCGAGTCGTTCGTCGCCCTTCGCTACCTCGCAACGTCGCGGCGACGCGCGCACGTGGCGCTCATCTCGACGATCTCGGTGCTCGGTCTCGGCGTCGGGGTCGCGGCTCTGGTGCTGTCGCTGTCGCTTCTCTCCGGTTTTCAGGACCGGATCCGCGCGCAGATGGCAGAGAGGACTCCGCACCTCGTCGTCTCGCCGGCGCGCGGGGACCGCCTCGCCGACCCCGACGAAGTGCGGCGCGTCCTCCAGTCTCTTCCGGGCGCCGTCTCGACGGAGCCGGCGATCGAGGGACGCGGATGGCTGACCAACTCCGGGTCGCGCACGATGACGCCGGTGCGTTTCCGCAACGCCGCGCCGGGCTCGCTCCCGCCGGCGTCACAGGAAGGGTACCCGCCGGCGAGCGTCACGTCTTCGGTCGCCGCGCGCAATGGAATCGAGAGGGGAAGCGTCGTGCGCATCCTCTCTTCGAGGACGCGGCTGTCTCCTCTCGGGCCGATTCCGGTCGCCGTGGCGGTGAGCGTTTCCTCCCTCCACCGGGGCAGCCTCGTCGAGAAGCCGCCCGACGTCGAGCTCGACGAGGCGACCGCGCGTCTCCTCTCCGGCGTCGCGACGGGTGCGAGAGCGTGGGAAGCGCGACTGCGCGATCCGAACGCGGCGCCGCAAGCCGCGGCGCTTGCGAGATCGCGGCTCGGATCGGCCTACACGGTCAAGACGTGGCGGGACCTGAACGCGCCGCTCGCGTTCGCGCTGCGCCTCGAGAAGGCGGTCATCTTCGCGACGGTGGCTCTCGTCATCGTCGTCGCCGCACTCAACATCGTCTCGAACATCGCGCTTCTCGTCGTCGAGAAGAAGCGGGACCTGGGGGTCTTCAGCTCGATGGGCGCCGCGCCGTCGTCTCTGGGGAAGATCTACCTGACGCTCGGGGCCGCGATTGGAGCGATCGGGACGGGCGGAGGGATCCTCGTCGGAGTCGTAGGCTCCTACCTGCTCGACCGCTACCACCTCGTTCCGCTGCCGGGAGACGTGTACCTGCTCTCGCACGTGCCCTTCGCGGTCCACCCCGTCGAGGTCGCGCTCGTGGCGGTCTTCGCGTTCGCGACGGCGATCGTCGCCGCGCTCCTTCCCGCGCGCGCCGCCGCACGGCTGGCGCCCGGCGAAGCCGTCCGTCTCTCGCGATAGCGATGCTCGCCGTTCAAGCCGAAGACCTCAGCAAGACCTACGTCGGCGAGGGCGCCCCGGTCACGGTTTTTCGCGGGCTCTCCTTCGACGTCGAAGAGGCGGCTTTCGCCGCGGTGATGGGTCCGTCGGGAGTCGGAAAGTCGACTCTTCTTCATCTGCTCGGCGCTATCGACCGCCCGGACACGGGCTCCGTGCGCATTTTCGGCCAGGCTCTCGACGCGCTGCCGCCGAAGGAGCGGGCGCGTTTCCGCAACGAAAGAATCGGTTTCGTTTTTCAGTTCCACCACCTTCTTCCGGAGTTCACCGCGCAGGAAAACGTCGCGTTCCCGTTCCGGATCGCCGGAATGGGCGCTCGCGAAGCGGAGCAGCGCGCCGCGGGCCTGCTCGAGAGAGTCGGCCTGGCGGACCGCGGCCATCACCGTCCCAGGGCGATGTCCGGAGGAGAACAGCAGCGCGTCGCGATCGCGCGCGCGCTCGCCCGCGGGCCAGGCCTCCTCCTCGCGGACGAGCCCACGGGCAACCTGGATGCCGCTTCCGCGGCTTCCGTGTTCGCGCTGCTCGAAGAGCTGCATCGTGAACGAGGAATGACGACGGTTCTCGTCACACACAACCCGGAACTCGCAAACCGCTGTGATAAAATCTATTTGATGTCGCGGGAAGGAATCTCTCCCGCGCCGGGTTTCGCCGGGCGGGGGTAACCGTTGACTCCGTACTCGTATCCAAGGGGTTCCGATGTTTGAGAAGTACAACGAGAAAGCGCGCCGGGCACTCTTTTTCGCGCGCTATGAGGCTTCCAAGCTCGGTTCCAAGGTGATCGAGTCGGAGCACCTGCTCCTCGGGATCCTCCGCGAAGGCGAGGACATCATCAAGGAGATCTTCTCCCGCTTCAACGTGAAGCCGGAAGAGGTCCGCCGCGAGATCGAGGGCGACCGGATCTTCGTCGAGCGCATCTCCTCGACCGCCGAGCTTCCCCTTTCCGAAGAGAGCAAGAAGATCCTCGCGTACGCCTCGCACGAGGCCGAGTCGATGATGCATCCGTACGTCGGAACGGAGCACCTCCTCATCGGGCTGCTCCGCGTCGACGGCTGCGTCGCCGGCCGGTTGCTGACCGCCCGCGGGTTCAACCTGTACGGCGTGCGGGAGGAGACCATCTCGCTCATCAAGGAGCGCGAGGTCTCCAAGCAGAAGAAAGAGCTCCCGTTCCTCGCGGAGTACAGCCGGGACCTGACACAGCTCGCCACCGGCGGCGGGTTCGACCCTCTGATCGGCCGCGAGAAGGAAGTCGAGCGGATCATCCAGATCCTTTCCCGCCGCACCAAGAACAACCCGATCCTCCTGGGGGAGCCGGGTGTCGGCAAGACCGCCATCGTCGAGGGGCTCGCGACGCGGATCGTCGAGGGTGCGGTCCCGATGTTCCTCGCGCAGAAGAAAATCCTGGCGCTCGATCTCTCCCTGATCGTGGCAGGCACGAAGTACCGCGGGCAGTTCGAGGAGAGGCTGAAGGGGATCATCCGCGAGCTCCGCGAGAACCCCGACCTCATCATCTTCATCGACGAAATCCATTCGCTGATCGGCGCCGGCTCCGCGGAGGGGTCTCTCGACGCGGCCAACATCCTGAAGCCCGCGCTCTCTCGCGGCGAGGTCTCGTGCATCGGCGCGACGACGTTGAAGGAGTACCGCAAGTACATCGAGAAGGACCGCTCGCTGCTGCGCCGCTTCCAGGCGATCAACGTGACGGCGCCGTCGGAGATCGAGACGTTCGAGATCCTCGAGGGAGTCAAGGACCGGTACGAGCAGTTCCACAAAGTCCGCTACTCCGCCGAGGCGATCAAGACCGCCGTCTATCAGTCGAACCGCTACATCACCGACCGCTTCTTCCCCGACAAGGCGATCGACCTGCTCGACGAGGCGGGAGCGAAGGTCAAGCTGAAGCGCGTCGCCGACACGCAGAACCTCCGCAAGCTCGAGGTCGAGACGCGCCAGATCGTCAAGGAGATGAAGAAGGCGATCTCGGACAAGGATTTCGAGAAGGCCGTGTTCCTGCGCGAGCGTGAGATCGAGCTGAAGGAAGAGATCGAGCGCACCAAGGCGCAGACAGCGGAGCGGACCGACGCGACGCAGGAAGTCACGCGCCGCGACAT
Organism: Thermoanaerobaculia bacterium; assembly: GCA_035631095.1. Taxonomy (GTDB): domain Bacteria; phylum Acidobacteriota; class Thermoanaerobaculia; order UBA5066; family Gp7-AA6; genus JALYUA01. The sequence goes on along the minus strand of DASQJK010000054.1, from coordinate 1,504 downwards.
CGAGGAGATCATCTCGTCCTGGACGGGGATTCCCGTCGCGTCGCTCGAGATGGAGGAGGCCGAGAAGCTCCTCCACATGGAAGACGCTCTTCGCCGCCGCATCGTCGGCCAGGAGGCCGCGATCATCGGTGTCTCAAAGGCGATCCGGCGCTCCCGTCTCGGCGTCAACAACCCGAATCGCCCGATGGGGTCGTTCATCTTCCTCGGCCCCTCCGGCGTCGGGAAGACCGAGGTCGCGCGCCGGCTCGCCGAGTTCCTCTTCGAGAACCCGAAGTCGCTCGTCCGCTTCGACATGTCCGAGTACATGGAAAAGCACGCCGTCTCGAAGCTCATCGGCTCGCCCCCCGGCTACGTGGGGCACGAGGACGGCGGCCAGCTGACGGAGCGGATCCGGCGCAACCCCTACAGCGTGATCCTGTTCGACGAGATCGAGAAGGCGCACCCGGACATCGCCAACCTCCTTCTCCAGATCCTCGAGGACGGCATCCTCACGGATGCGTACGGCAATCTCGTCGATTTCAAGAACACGCTCATCATCATGACCTCGAACATCGGGACGAAGCACCTCGTCAACCGGAGCCGGCTCGGCTTCGGCGGGACGAAGGAGATCCAGAACAGCAGGGAGATCGAGGAGCTGGTGCTGAAGGAGCTCCGGCGCGACTTTTCGCCCGAGTTCATCAACCGCATCGACGAGACGATCGTCTTCCATCCGCTCGGCCGCGAGGAGCTCGCGAAGATCTGCCGTCTCCTGATCGACGACGTGAACACCACGATCGCTTCCAAAGGCGCGTGGATCGACGTCGACGACGCCGCCGTCGAATGGCTGCTCGCCAAGACCGGCGAGGATCCCAACATGGGCGCTCGCCCGCTGCGCCGCGCCATCCAGAAGCACGTCGAGGACCCCGTCTCCGAGCTCCTGATCGCGGCCCGCGAAGAGAAGCTCGAAGCGATCGAGGTCCGCGTCGGCCCCGACGGCCTCACGGTCATCGCCCGCGAGCCCGAGCCCATCGGCCAACACTAAACGTCGCCTCCGCTCGCTCTCGCTCGCTGCGGCTCCCGCCGCGTGAGCCTCCTCCCTCCCTTCGGTCGGGAGACTACTCACGCGGCGAGCGGATGGAGGAGTGAGGCTTGAATCTTCGACGAGTCGGGGTTTTCTGAATAGACGGAAGAAGATAAGCTCCTCCTTCGTTTGAAGAGCAGTTCCATGTGTCTATGGCGTTGACGGCCCGCGCCCTCTTCTGGGGGACGGCTGCGCTTCTCGGAGCGGCGGTCGCCGCGGCACAGGCGCCGCCTGCCGCGCCGACCCCCTCGCCGACCGCCGTCCCCGGCGCCGCGGCCCCCGCGGCGGCTCCCGCCGTGACGCCGCCGGCACCGGCTGCGTCCCCTGCGGCCCTCGCGGGTCCGGCCGAGAAGATCGTGGGGATACGGGTGGTCGGGTACCAGACCGTCTCTCCCGACACGATCGCCCACTACCTGGGGATCAAGGTCGGGGATCCGTACGACC
>DASQJK010000053.1:0-15111 GCA_035631095.1 Thermoanaerobaculia bacterium | reverse complement strand
CGCAGCCATCGGAGCCATAGCATTCGGAATCCTGTCGGCGGCGACGCCCGCAGGTTCCTAGTCGCTACTCTCCGGCGTTCAAGCCGCCGCGCCGCCGGGGCTCACACTTCGCCCTCGAGTCACGGTGGTGCACCGGCGGGTGGCGGTGCGGGAGGCCCCGGTAGCGCCAGCAGGCGGGCGCGACGATGCTCTCGAAGTGCCTAGCTAGCGACCGCCCAGCCGATGCCGCTACCGGGTCCCGCGCCGACAGGACCCGCCGGGTCCGCGGCGGTGCAGCAGCGATCCGCAGCAGCCCTTTGTGCGTATACGATTCGAGAGAAACGGAGATGACGATGAAGAGACGAATTTCCGCCGCGGCTTTTTCTGCGATCTGGCTCCTGCCTGCGGCACTTGCGCTCGGCGCTCCGCAGCCGGATACGGCGGCCTTCGACGCCGTTCTCCAGGCGCGGGCGAGGAAGGGCGGGTATGACTATGCCGGCACCACGGGGCAGGACAAGAAGCGGCTTGCCGCTTACATGGCCAACCTGGGAGATGCCAACCCCGCTTCGATGACGCCGGACGAGCGGAAGGCGTTCTACATCAACGCCTACAACGCCGCCGCGATCTCGACGGTGCTCGACAAGTATCCGACCAAGAGCATCCTCGACATCGACGGCGCCTTCAAGACGATCCCGCATCGCATCGGCGGCGAGATGCTCACGCTCGACGCGATCGAAAACAAGCTGCGCGAGGCGAAGGACTCGAGGATCCATTACGCGATCGTGTGCGCGTCGAAGTCGTGTCCGCCTCTGGCTCCGAAGGCGTACGTCGCCGAGGGGCTATCCGCCGCGCTCGACCGGCAGGGGAAAGAGTTCGTCAACGACGCGTCGAAGAACCAGATCGACCGCGCGAAGGGACGCGTTGCCCTTTCGAAGATTTTCTTCTGGAACCGCAAGGAGTTCGAGCGCGACGGGGGCGGTTCGCTTCTGAAGGAAGTCTCGAAGTTCGCCTCCGACCCCGCGACGGCTTCCTGGCTCGCCGGTTTTGGAAAAGAGCCGGAGTTCCTGGAATACGACTGGGCATTGAACCAGCCTTGATCCCCTGAAAAAAGAAGGCCCCTCTGTGGGAGGGGCCGAGGAGGAGATCAGGGTGTTTTCTTCAAGTGTCTCTACGGAAGAAGGCGGCCTCGCGTTGAGCCGCCCGGCCGCCAAAAGCCCCATTTGATCCGCCTCGACCTGAAACCGGGCCGGGACACTTCGGTGCGGCGCCGGCACCCGTGGCTCTTTTCCGGCGCGGTCGCCCGCTCGCAGGGGGACGGCGCCGACGGGATCGCGGAAGTGTTTGCCGCCTCGGGCGAGCGCCTCGGGGCCGGGGCTTACTCGCCGGATTCCCAGATCGTCGCTCGCCTCTGGGTTTTCGGGACCGAGCCCGCTCCCGGACCGCGGCTCTTCGAGGAGCGCTTTGGCGCTGCTCGCGACCTCCGGGCGCGCGTCCTTCCGCCGCAGACGACCGGTTACCGCGGAGTGCACTCCGAAGGCGACCGCTGCCCGGGAGTCGTGCTCGACGTGTACGGTGGGACGGGCGTTCTCGATCTTTCCACCGCGGGAACGGAGCGCTGGGAAAGCGGCCTCTCGGAGGCGTCCACTCGGGCGTTCGGCCTGGAGCGCCTCGTGGTGCGCCGGACGGGGGCGATCCGGGACCGCGGAGGCGACGCGCGCGGATCGCGGTCCCCGTCGGAAGACGATCTCGGACGAGCCGCCTTCACCGAGAACGGATTGAAGTTCTTTGCGGACCTCTCCTCCGGACAGAAGAGCGGCTTCTTTCTCGACCAGCGGGACAACCGCGCCCGCGCGCGGATGTTCGCGCCGGGGCGCGGCGTCCTGAACCTCTTCTCCTACACGGGAGGATTCTCCGTCGCTGCTCTGGCGGGCGGCGCCATGCGCGCGGTGGACGTGGACTCCTCGGCCTCCGCGCTCGCGCTCGCCGCGGAGCACCGGCGCGAGAACGGCTTCCCCGCGGGCGATTCCGATTTCGTCCGCGCCGACGTGTTTCAGGACCTCCGCGCGAGGGCCGCCGCGGGCGAGACGTGGGATCTCGTCATCTGCGATCCTCCGGCGTTCGCGAAGCGCAAGTCGGACGTGGACGCCGCGGCGCGCGGCTACAAAGACGTCAACCGCCTCGCCATGAAGCTGGTCGCGCCGGGCGGGCTCCTCCTGACGTGCTCCTGCTCCGGCCTCGTGGACGCGACGCTGTTCCAGCAGATCGTCTTCGCGGCGGAGCTCGAGTCGGGCGGCGCCTTCTCCCTCGTCGCGAGGCAGGGGGCGGGCGCGGATCACCCCGTATCGCTCGACTGCCCGGAGGGGGAATATCTGAAAGGGCTGTGGCTCGCCAGGTCGTAGGTGGTAGGACGTAGGTGGTAGGTCCCTTCCTACCACCCACCACCCATCACCACCACCTGCGCGCGGCGAATCGCCGCGCGCCCGCTATACTCGCGGCCCCATGAATCTCGACCTGACCGAAGACCAGGCGATGCTCCAGACCGCCGTCCGCGACTTCGCGGAGGAGGTCATCCGGCCGCGCGCTGCGATCATCGACCAGACCGGCGAGTTTCCGAAGGACCTCTTCTACGAAGCCGGAAAGCTCGGCCTGGCGGGGGTTTCGGTTCCTCCGGAGCATGGCGGGTCGGGAATGGACGTGGTCGCCTACTCGATCGTCATCGAGGAGATCTCCCGCGTCTGCGCGAACATGGGCGTGATCCTCTCCGTCAACAATTCCCTCGTCTGCGATCCCATCGAGAAGTGGGCGAACGAGGAGCAGAAGAAGCGGTTTCTGGAGCCGCTCGCGCGCGGAGAGAAGCTCGGCTGTTTCGCCCTGACGGAGCCCAACGCGGGCTCCGATGCCGCCAACCAGCAGACCCGCGCGGTCCGGGAGGGAAAGAACTGGCGGATCTCCGGCCAGAAGGTGTTCATCACCTGCGGTCAGGCCGCCGACGTGTGCCTGCTCTTCGCGATGACGGAGCCGGAGAAGAAAGCGCGCGGCATTTCCGCTTTCCTGGTGGACACGGAGACCCCGGGATTCGACCGCTCCCGGCATCAGGTCAAGCTCGGAGTGAACGCCTCCGGTACCGTCGAGATCTTCCTGACGGACGTGCTCGTGCCGCAGGAGAACCTCCTCGGAAAAGAGGGCGAGGGATTCAAGATCGCGATGTCCACGCTCGACGGCGGGCGCATCGGGATCGCCGCGCAGGCCGTCGGCATCGCGACGGAAGCGATGGAGGCGGCGGTGCGCTACGCGAAAGCCCGCCGCGCCTTCAACAAGCCGATCGCGGATTTTCAGGTGATCCGGTTCTATCTGGCGGACATGGCGACCGAGGTCGACGCCGCCCGGCTTTTGACCCGCCGCGCCGCCGCGGCGAAGGACGTGGTGAAGAAGAACGGGGGCCGGTACGGGCTCGAGGCCGCGGAGGCCAAGCTTTTTGCGGCCGAGATGGCCCAGCGCGTCACCACCAAGGCTCTGCAGATCCACGGCGGGTACGGCTACACGAAGGAGTACCCGGTCGAACGAAACTTCCGCGACGCACGGATCACGGAGATCTACGAGGGCACGAGCGAGATCCACCGGCTGATCATCGCGCGCGAGATCTTCAAGGACTCCGGGCTCGCGATCGGATAAGAGAACACGATGCCCCAGACACGCATGTTCCGGGACCGGGTGGTCTCGATGGAGCAGACCCTCGAGGGGGGAGAAAAGAACCTCGAGTTCCTCAAGGCGATCTGCCGCGAGGCGCTGCCGGAATTCGAGTATCGCGAGCACTTCCTCGAGCACGAGCGCGATCTCTTCGTGATGGCTCTGGAAGCTCCGGATGGGCGCAAGAAGCGCGTCTGCTGGACCCGGATGGTGCTCTTCGACGCCGAGAGGCTCCCGGCTCTCGTCGAGAACCCGGTTTCGCCGCTGCGTTCCCGCATCCTCGCGTACATCCAGGCACGGGTCGCTCGTCCCGAGATCGTCGTCACGTTCCGGCACCTCGAAGACGGATGGGTCGATACGCCCGAGCCTCGTCGGGAGAAGCGGCGGGGGCGCCGCGGCGGACGCGAGGGACGGGGCCGGCAGGGAGTCGGCGCACCGCCCGCGCAGGCGCAGGCTCCGTCGGGCCGACCCGGGAGCCAGCGCGAGCGCGAACGGGAACGAAAGGGCGGCCGCGGCGGCGGCGCACCCCGGGCGGAGGGCGGGCGCCAGCGCCAGCGGGGCGGAGGCGCTCCCCGCGGTGGCGTTCCGCAGGGCGGCTCCCCGCAGCGCGCCCCTCAGGGCGACATCGCCCGGGAAGCGCGGAATCCTGCGGCTGCGGGAGCCGCCCGCGAAGCGTTGCGCGGCACGCAGGCAGAGGGCGCGCAGGCTTCTTCCATGCCTCCCATGACGGCGGGGGGAGATGCCGCGGCGGGCGAAGCACGCCCGGGCGGGCGGCGGCGAAGATTCCGGCGGAGGCGGCGCGGGCGCGGCGGGGCTCCCGGGTCGGGCGGAACGTCGGGAGGCGGCGGAGCGCCGGGGGGCGGCGGAGGACCCGGCGGCGGCGGTCCCGCGGGCGGCGCATGAACTTCGACCTGACCGAGGACCAGAAGCGCATCCGGGACGCGGTAGCGGAGTTCGCGGCAAGCGAGATTGCGCCGGGCACGGCGGACCGCGAAAACCGGGAGATCTTTCCCGCGGAGCAGCTGAAGGGCCTCGCCGCGATGGGAGTGCTCGGGATGATGATCCCCGAGGAGTACGGCGGCTCCGGCGCGGACGCGCTCTCATACATCCTGGTCATCGAGGAGCTCGCTCGCGTCTGCCCGTCGATCGCTGTGATCGTGTCGGTCACGAACTCGGTGTTCGGATATCCCCTCTGGAAGTACGGGAACGAGGATCAGAAGAAGACCATCCTCGCGGAAACCGCATCCGGGAAATCCCTTGGCGCGTATGCGCTGACCGAGCCTCAGTCCGGATCCGACGCGGCGAACCAGAAGACCCGCGCCGTCCGCGACGGAGACTCTTACGTTCTCAACGGGACGAAAGCGTGGATCACGAACGCCGGCGAGGCGAAGTGGTACCTCGTCATGGCGATGACGGACCCTGCGGCTGGCACGCGCGGCATCACCGCATTCCTGGTTTCGGCCGACGACCCCGGTCTCAAGATCGGCCCGCCCGAGGAGAAAATGGGGCTGCGCTCGTCGAAGACCGCCGCGATCTATCTGGAGGACCTCCGCATCCCCGCCTCTCGGCGGCTCGGCGCGGAGGGCGAGGGATTCCGCATCGCGATGACGACGCTCGACCACTCGCGCATCGGAATCGCCGCGCAGGGGATCGGAATCGCGCGCGCCTGCTTCGAGGCGTCGGTCGACTACGCGCGGACGCGCGAGACGTTCGGCAAGAAGCTCGCCGAGCACGAGATCATCGCCTTCCAGATCGCGGACATGAAGGTTCAGATCGACGCGGCGCAGGCGCTGACGTACCGTGCCGCGCTGCTCTCGGGGAAGCCGGGCGTGCGGTTCTCGAAGGAAGCTTCCATGGCGAAGGTGTACGCGACGGAAGCGGCGAACACGATCGCGGCGCGCGCCGTCCAGATCTTCGGCGGTTACGGGTACTCCCGCGAATATCCGGTCGAACGGTTCTACCGGGACGCCCGCGTGACGACGATCTACGAGGGGACGAGCGAGATCCAGCGCATCGTCATTTCGAAGAACGTGCTGGCGGAATCATGACGGACAACCCGTTCCTGCCGCCCGAGGACGACGAGCTCGAGGCGCCGTTCCCCGAATCGGCGGCTCCGGCGGAAGAGGCCGAAGACGCGCGATCTCGGACGGAACCCGCTGCGCCTCCCGCTCCGGAAGCGCAGACGGCAGCCGCTCCAGCCGTTCCACCCGCTCCGGCCGCTCGCCTGCAGCCCGGCCGACCGCGCCGCGACGATCGGGGACCCGCGCGCGGTCCCAAGCCCGATCTCCTCGCATCCGTCGAGCCGCTGTACCGAGACAACGCCGGATATCGCATGCGCCTCGAGCCGCCGGATCTCGCGCGTCTGCGCGAGCTTCCCGGCTCGAAGGGCAAGACGGACCAGGAGCTCGGCGAGACCTTCTTCGACGGGCAGGCGGAGCGTTTCAGCGCGTCGCTCTCGGAAGACGTGCCGACGCCGGCGGACGTGAGGGTCGTGATCGACCCCTACTCGCGCCAGGCGTTCCTGGCCGTCGAGAAGAAGATCCGCTCGATCGTCAGTTTCTAGCGCCCGCCTGGGAGCGGCTTCCTCAGATCTCCGCTTTGAAGACGAGCGAGCCGGCGCGCGAGAGTTTCGCTCGCCTTTCGTGCGCGTCCACGGTCACGTCGAAGTCGCCGGGCCCGGCGCCCGCCGACGCGAGCGCGTCGGCCCACACCTCGGCGCGGGTCCGGAGGAAATCTTCCGCGAGGGCGGGCAGCTCCCGTCCCTCGAAATCGGGCATGTCTTTCAGTACGGCGACGCTGTCCGGATTCATCCGGAACCGGTAGCCCTGCCAGGAGGATGAATAGAGTTGCATGGGGGAATATTAGCCAAAATGAAGCGTTCTTTCGCGGCAATGACAACTCGCCAATCGGGCCTCCTTCCCGCGGCCGCCGCCGCCGCCGTCGCCTGGGGACTCTTTCTCTTCGCCGCCGCCGCCGTTCCGGCTTCGACTCTGCCGGAGAAGAGTCGCAACCATTTCGACTCCGACGCTCCGATGCGGGCGCCGGGATTCTTCGACTTCCTCGTGCTGGGCGCGCCCGGTGAGGCGGAGTGGCGCATCGTCACCGAATTCAACCCGCCCTCCGCTCCAAACGGAGTCAGCCAGATTCTCGAGCAGCGGCCGTCGCAATCGATCGCGGCGGCGGTGCGGCGCAACGTGACTCTCCGCGACGGGACCGTCTCGCTCGGCGTGAAGCGGCTCCAGGGTCAGGGCGGAGTCGTGGTGCGGCTCGCGAACGAAAAGAACTTCCTCGCCCTGCTGATCGACCCCGTTTCCGGCGAAGCGCGTCTGATGGATTACCGCGACGGTCGCGCGTCCGAGCTCGCCCGCGGCAAGGGCGAGGGCCAGCGGGACTGGGGGCAGCTCGTCGTGACTCTCGCGGGTCCGAAGATCTCCGCGACCTGGGAAGGCAAGCCGCTCCTCGAGGGAACGGACCCCGCGCCGACGTCAGGACGCGCGGCAATCGCCACGGCGGGGCCGGGAATCATGACGTTCGACGAGTTCGTCATCGAGCCGAAGGAGTAGCTGACGGCTGACGGCTGACAGCTAGGATTTCATCGCCGCCGCAAACGTCGGCCGGCCGTTCACGACCTTCAGGATCACGGGCAGCTTCACCGGATTGCGCTCCGCGTCCATGGTGATGTTGCCCGTCACGCCGGGGAAGTCCTTCGTCGAGGCGAGCGCATCGCGCACCCTCTTGCCTTCCGTCGAGCCCGCGCGCCGGATGGCGTCGGCGATGAGACGCGCCGCGTCGTAGGACAAGGCGGCGATCGAGTCGGGCTCCGCGCCGTACGCCTTCTTGTAGGAATCCACGAACTTGCGGACGGCCGGCGAGGGATCGTCGACCGAATAATGGTTCGAGAAGTAAGAGCCCTCGACCGCGGCGCCTCCGATCTCCGCCAGCTTCGGTGAGTCCCATCCATCGGCGCCGAGGAGAACGGACTGGAGGCCGAGCCCCCGCGCCTGCCTCGCGATCAGGCCGGCGTCCGTGTAGTAGCCGGGAACGAAGAGGACGTCCGGCTTCAACGCCGAGAGCGTCGTCAGCTGCGCCGAGAAGTCGCTGTCCCCCTCCGCGTACTTCACCTGCGAGATGACCTTTCCTCCCGCCGCCGTGAAGCTGTTCTCGAAGGCCGCGGCGAGGCCGACGCTGTAGTCGCTCTTGGAGTCGATCAGGATCGCGGCGGTGTTCGCTTTCAGGTTCTGCCGCGCGAAGAGGGCGAGCGCCTTGCCCTGGTACGGATCGATGAAGCAGACGCGGAAGATGTAGTCGCCCTTCTTGGTCACCTCGACGTTCGTCGACGAAGGGGAGACCATCGGCACGCCGTAGTTCTGTGCGATCGGAGCGGCCGCGAGAGTACGCGACGAGGCGTTCTCGCCGATCAACGCCACCACGTGGTTGCGCGTGATGAGCTTCGAGACGGCGGATGCCGCTTCGGAGGGCTCGTTGCGGTCGTCTTCGGAGAGGAGCGCCAGCTTCTTGCCCAGGACGCCTCCCGTGCGGTTGATCTCGTCGATCGCGAGGCGCGCTCCGTTGCGGCCCGACAGCGCGAAGGTCGCCTGCGGCCCCGTCAGCGCGCCGTAGAAGCCGAGCTCGATTCCCTGGCCGGAAGGATTCCGTTCGCCGCCGCAGGACAGCGCGATCGCGGCGAGGAGCAGGACGGCTGCATTCTTTCGCATCGGCGCATTCTAGCCGCGGCAGGCAAGCGTTCCCGATCGGTTACCATCCTCCGCCATGGCCCGAATCACCCGCCTCGGGCGTTCGCAGGTGTCCGGTGCGGCCCGCGAGTCCTTCGAGAGGAAGATCGCGGAGCGCGGGAACATCCCGAACCAGTACCGCATCTTCGCGCACCGTCCCTGGATCCTCTCGACGATGGACGCCCACTTCGCCGCGGTGATGGGCTCGGGAACGGTCCCGCTGAAGCTGAAGGAGCTGCTCGCGCTCCAGACCTCGGTCGCGAACGCCTGCCACTATTGAACGCGCTCGCACACCGCTCTGGCAGAGCGGCTGGGGGCGACGCGGGAAGAGATCGACAGCCTTCTCGACTTCGAGAACGGTCCTTACGATGACCGTGAGAAGGCGGCGCTCCGGTTCGGCCTGGGGATGACGCGCGACGCGCGCTCCATCCCCGACGAGGTCTTCGCCGAGCTGCGCCGCCACTTCGACGAGGGCGAAGTCGTGGAGATCGCCTGCGTCGTAGGCCTCTTCGCGTACTTCAACCGCTTCAACGACGCGCTGCAGACGGAACCCACGCGCCCCGGAGAAGGAGTGGATACGTAGAGACCTGTCGGGGGTCAGGGGTTCGGAGTCAGGAGTCGTCGTCGCGAGCCGTCTCGCGATGCCGCGAACCGGGCCTCCACGCTCCGACTATGGTGCGGCCGTTCGAGCCGACTCCTGACCCCCGACTTCCGACTCCCGACCATCCCCCTCTGATAACCTCCGCCGGCGACAGAGGAAGACTGATGAACGAAGGCAAGTCCTACGATCTTTCCATAATCGGCTCGGGTCCCGGCGGCTACGTCGCGGCCGTCCGGGCCGCCCAGCTCGGCATGACCGTTCAGGTGATCGAGCTCGAGCCTCGACTCGGCGGCGTGTGCACGCTGCGCGGCTGCATCCCGACCAAAGCACTCCTGCACACGGCAGACATCCTCGAGGAAGCGCGGCACGGCGCGGACATCGGCGTGATCGCGCGGGAAGTCCGGCTCGAGCTCTCCGGCGCGCAGAAACACAAGGAAAAGGTCGTCCGGCAGAGCTCGAACGGCGTCGCTTACCTGATGAAGAAGAACCGCGTCGACGTGACGGCGGGTTTCGGTCGGATCTCCGGGCCGGGGCGCGTCTCCGTGAAGGCGCCGGACGGCACCGAAACTTCCTACGGTGCGAAGAACATCCTCGTCGCGACCGGGTCGACCCCGCGGTCGCTGCCGGGAATGGAGATCGACCACAAGGCGATCCTCTCTTCGGACTCGATTCTCGAGCTGACCGAGATCCCCAAGTCGCTGCTCGTGATCGGGTCCGGAGCCGTGGGAGTCGAGTTCGCTTCGATGTTCTCGCGGTTCGGCTCGAAGACGACGGTGATCGAGGTCCTTCCGCGCATCGTCCCCGTCGAGGACGAGGAGATCTCGCGCGAGCTCGCTGCTTCCTTCAAGCGGCAGGGCCTCGCCGTGTACGTCGACACGAAGGTCGAGAAGGTCTCGCGCAGCGACGCCGGCGTCGAGGTGATCGCTCGGACCTCGGGCGGCAAGACGGAGACTTTCCGTGCGGAGAAGATGCTCCTCGCCGTTGGGCGCAAGCCGCTGTCCGAGAACATCGGGCTGGAGCAGGCGGGGGTGAAGACCGAGCGGGGATACATCACGATCGACGGGATGATGCGCACGAACGTTGCCGGGATTTACGCGATCGGCGACGTCGTCCCGACGCCGTGGCTCGCACATGTGGCGTCCGCGGAGGGAATCGTCGCCGTGGAGCACATGGCGGGCAAGAACCCGCCGCCCTTGAACTACGACCAGGTGCCGGGCTGCACGTACTGCACGCCCGAGGTCGCCTCGATCGGGCTGACCGAGACGAAGGCGCGGGAGCGCGGCTACGACGTGGTCGTCGGCAAGTTCCCCTTCTCCGCCAACGGCAAGGCGCGGATCCTGAACAACACCACCGGGTTCGTGAAGATCGTCTCCGAGAAGAAGTACGACGAAGTGCTGGGGGTCCACATCATCGGCCCGAGCGCGACGGAGCTCATCTCGGAAGCCTGCTCCGCGCTGAAGCTCGAGGCGACCTCGGAGGACCTGGTCCGGACCATCCACGCCCACCCCACGCTGTCCGAAGCCATGCACGAGGCTTCGGAGGCGGTGGAGGGGCAGCCGATTCACATCTGAGGATGGTCCGTAGTCGGTAGTCGGTAGTCGGTAGTCGGTAGTCCGCGCGATCTAGTTCGGTCCCTTTGGCGGCTCTCCGGGCGCCGTCTGGACTGCGGGCGCGGCTGGATACGCGAACGTCCTTCCTTCCCGGTAGTCGTTCGGCGAGGCGGGGTACGGGAGGTTCATTCCGGGCACCTGCTTGGAGTCGATGTCCGGCTGGTACTTGCGGTCGGGGTTTAGAAGCGCGGTCCCGTCCTTGCGCGCGCCGGGGCCCGCCGGTTCGTTCCGCGCCGAGCCTTTGCCTCCCGCTGCCGCCGTGTCTTTCCTGGCGCCGCCCGCGGTGATGCCGATGTCGACGTAGCCCGGACGCAGCTTCGCCCGCGGCTCTGCGGCGACACGGCGCACGTCCGATCGGCGCACGCTCACGAGGGTCCCGGCGGGATATTCGTGGAAGAGGACGAGCTCGCCGCTCTGCACGGGGCGGTCCGCCGACCAGAAGACGCCCGAGCCGCCCGTTTCGACGCGATAAACCACGTCCCGAGCGGCCGGGGCGGAGGCGGTAGCAGCCGCGGCTGCGAAGAGAAGGGCCGCCAGCATGGGCCACCGAGTATACGCGCCGGTTGACCGACCCGGATCGACCGTTCGCCGAAATCGAGGGGCAGAACCGGAGCACTCGCTTCTATCGTGCCCGCAATGGAAGTCGAACGGGAGCGGACCGCATAAAATGGCCGACCTTCGAGCGATGAGCCACGAACGAGAACGTGCGGGGACGGATCTCTCCGCGTTGCGGATACGCCGCGAGCCGGAAAAGACCGGCGGCGGCCGCGCGTGGCTGCTCGCGGGGGCCGTCCTCGTCGTGCTCGCCGGGGCCGCGGCATGGTTTTTCGCCGGTAAGTCCCTCCGCCCGAAGAAGGTGGAGATGGTCACCGCATCCGTGGTCACGGAGGGCCAGGCAACCACGGTTCTGACGGCGACCGGCTACATCGAGGCCGAGCGCAAGGCGGACCTGTCGCCCAAGATCACCTCCCGCATCACGGAGCTGAACGTCACGGAGGGAACCCGGGTGCGCAAGGGAGACGTGATCGCCCGCCTCGACCACACGGACATCGACGCGCAGCTCGCCGATGCCCGGGCGACCTGGGTCAACGCTCGCACCGAGCTCGCCCGGCAGCGGTCCCTCCAGCAGCAGGGGCTGGCCCCGCAGTCGTCGCTCGACTCGGCGGTCGCGCTCGAGTCCTCCACCCGCGCGAAAGTCGAGTACGTCCGCGCTCTCCTCGCGTACACGGAGATCCGGGCGCCGTTCACCGGAGTCATCACGGCCAAGCGCGCGTTCGTCGGCGAGGCGGTGTCGCCCTTCGGGTCCTCGCCGTCGGGCGGCGGGTCCGGCGGCGCGATCGTGACCTTGGTGGAGTTCTCGTCCCTCTACGTGGGCGCCGACGTCAACGAGGCGAACCTCTCCCGGCTCCAGCCGTCTCAGCCGGCGGAGATCACGCTCGACGCAGTGCCGGACCGCACGTACCACGGGCACCTGCGCCAGATCGTGCCGGCCGCCGACCGCCAGAAGGCCACGGTGCGGGTGAAGGTCGCGTTCGACGACGCCGACGACAAGATCCTTCCGGACCTTTCGGCGCGTGTCTCCTTCACGTCCGAGGCGACGCAGGGCAAAACCAACCGCACGCGGATCCTCGTGCCGAAGAGCGCCGTGGCGAAGGTGGCCGGGAAGACGGGCGTGTTCCGCATCGCAGACGGAAAGGCGCGCTTCACGGCCGTGCAGACCGGCGGGGAAGTGCAGGGCCAGGTGGAAATCACGTCGGGGCTCCAGGGCGGGGAGAAGCTCGTGGCCGCTCCCGCCGCCGTCGAGCTCCGCGACGGAGACCGGGTTCGCGTCGAAAGCGAAGGAGCGCCCTAGAGGGCGCGGAGGGAACGATGCCGGAAAAGCAGCCGATCATCGAAATCGACCATGTCGAGAAGGTGTATCGCCGGGATTCTTTCGAGGTCCCCGTCTTGAAGGACGTCAACCTGATCATCCCGGAGGGGGAGTTCGTGTCGCTCATGGGACCCTCGGGCTCCGGCAAGACGACCCTCCTCAACCTGATCGCGGGAATCGACCAGCCGACCCGCGGCCGGATCGTGATCGGCGGAACCGACATCGCGAAGATCTCGCAGACGGAGCTCGCCCGGTGGCGCTCGCGGACCGTGGGATTCATCTTCCAGCTCTACAACCTGCTGCCGGTCCTGACGGCCTTCGAGAACGTGGAGCTCCCGCTTCTGCTGACACCGTTGAAGAAAGCCGAGCGCCGCCGGCACGTCGAAGCGGCGCTCAACATCGTCGGCCTCGCCGACCGGATGGATCACTATCCCCGGCAACTCTCCGGAGGACAGGAGCAGCGGGTGGCGATCGCCCGGGCGGTGGTGTCCGACCCGGCCATCCTCGTGGCCGACGAGCCGACGGGAGACCTCGACGCGACGTCGGGCGAGGAGATCCTGACCCTGCTCAACCGGCTGAACGAAGAATTCGGCAAGACCATCGTGATGGTCACGCACGATCCCAAGGCGGCCGGGCGGGCGCATCGCATGGTGCATCTCGACAAGGGCGTTCTCCACGCGGACGAGCTGACGGAGACGGGCACCCTGAGGCGCGTATGAAGTACTTCCGCCTGATCTGGCGAAACGTCTTCCGCAAGAAGACCCGGACCATCCTGACGACGAGCTCCATCGTTCTCGTCCTCGTGCTGATCGTGGTCCTGACGTGCCTTCTGCAGGCGATGGACCAGGACCCATCCGGAAACCGCGGGGCGAACCGGCTCGTGGTGCAGCACGCGACGGGGCTCGCGAACTTCCTTCCCCTCTCGCAGCGCCAGCGGATCGAGCAGATCCCCGGCGTCGTCGCCGTCAGCCCGGAGATCTGGTTCGGCGGCGTGTACAAGGACGACAAGCCGGAGAACTTCTTCGGCCAGCTTTCCGCCGACCCGGAGATCTTCTTCGCGAAGATCTTCGACGACGCCACGATCGATCGGGCCGTGGAGAAGGACTGGCGGGAGAACCGGAACTCGTTCGTCGCCGGACAGAAGCTCGAACAGAAGTTCCACTGGAAGAAGGGCGACCACATCCAGATCCGGGGGACTTACATTCCCGTGACGCTCGACCTCGTCTACGCCGGGCACTACATCTCGGGCGATCAGTCGAACATCTTTTTCCACAACGAGTACCTGAACCAGGCGAAGTGGTTCGGCGCGAACAAGTACACGGGGATCTACTACATGAAGGTCGCCAACGGGCGCGACCTGCCGCGGGTGACCGCCGCCATCGACAAGATGTTCGAGAACAGCGACGCACCGACGAAGACGATGACGGAGAAGCAGTTCCAGGCCTCGTTCATGGAAATGATGGGGAACATCAAGGGGCTGATTCGCTGGATATCGCTCATCATCCTGTTCGCCGTCACGCTCATCGTGGCGAACACCGTCGCCATGTCCGCTCGCGAGCGCGTCACGGAGATCTCCGTGATGCGCACGCTCGGTTTCGGCAGAGGTCACATCCTCGGCTTCATCCTCTCCGAGTCGGTCCTCATGTCGCTGATCGGCGGCGCGCTCGGCGTGGTGCTCGCGAAGTTCATCTTCGTTCCGGGAATGGTGAAGGGGATGGAGACGAGCCCCATGGCTCCGTTTCTCATCAACTTCAAGGTGAACCCGAGCGTCCTCGCCGCCGCGTTCCTGATCTCCGTGGGCGTCGGGATCCTGGCGGGCTTCGTGCCCGCGATCCGGTCGTCACGGATCCGCATCGTCGACGGCCTGCGGCAGGTGGTGTGACCATGGCTATACCGATCAAGTACAACGCCCGCAACCTGGTCAACCGGAAGGTCTCGACGGGAATGACGGTGCTCGTGATCTGCCTCGTCGTGACGGTTTTTCTTTTCGTGCTCGCGCTCTGGCAGGGCGTGACGCGGACCCTCGCCGTGAACGCCTCGACGCGGAACATCCTGACGATGCGGGTGGGCTCGCAGGCGGAGATGCAGAGCGTCGTCACGCGGGATTCGTACGAGATGATCCGCGCGCTGCCGGGCATCGAGCGCAACGCGAAGGGGGAGCCCCTCGTCTCGCCGGAGCTCCTGACGCTGATCAACACGAAACGTTTCGACGGAAAGAGCTCCAACATCCAGGTGCGCGGAATCGCACCCGTGGGGTTCGAGATGCGGCCCGGGGTCCGGATCGTCGACGGCAGGATGTTCAACCCGGGCACGAACGAAGCGGTCGTCTCGAGAAACCTCGCGAACCGGTTCGCCGGGATGAACATCGGAGACACGATCAAGTCCGGCAGCTACCGTTGGACCATCGTGGGGCACTTCGACGCCTCGGGCAGCGCTTATGAGTCCGAGATGTGGGTCGACGTGAAGGACCTGCAGGCGCAGTCGAAGCGGCCGATCTTTTCCTCGGTGTTCGTCCGCACGAGCGATCCCGATGCGGCCTCCCGGTACATCGAGACCGTGAAGGGCGACCAGCGGCTGAAGCTCGAAGGGAAGACGGAAAAGAAGTATTACGAGGAGCAGATGGTCACCGGC
>DASQJK010000052.1:0-6572 GCA_035631095.1 Thermoanaerobaculia bacterium | reverse complement strand
GGATTCGACGGGCGCGCTTCGGATCTCGTGGCCCGAGCGCGCCGCTCCCGCCGCCGCCGTTGTGCGGTACCGGGACGCGGCTCTCCCTCCGGACGTCGTGTTCTGGAAGTCGGGAGCCACGAGGACGATCCCGCTCGCGGGCGTCGCGCGGGTCGATTGGGTCGTCGCGGGTCTCGCGGCGGGACCGCCCCTCGAAGATCTGCCGGCGCCGGTACAAGTGCTCGCCGCGTTTCCCTTCAGCTCCGTGAGTGCGCAGGCGGCCGCGGGGCCCGGGTCTCCCCGCATCTCCTGGACGACGGCGAGCCACGAGGGCCTCGCCGGGTGGGCCGTCTTCCGCGAAGAGGTCCTGGCGGACGGGCGGATCACGCGCACCGGGCCGCAGATCCTGCCGGCTACGGCGCAGGCCGACGAGTCTTACCGGTACGCCTATCTCGATCCGGATGCGGCGCCGGGCACGTTCTATCGATACAGCGTCTGGGCGGTGACAGAAGACGGGCTCCTAGCCCGCGCGTTCTCGGCCACTCTCCGCACTCCCGAGTGAGCAACAACAAGTCCCGGAAAGGCGTTCGGCGCCCGCCGGACGTCGGCAGGATCATCGACCGCACGATCGTGCGGCTCTGGGACACGATCGAGGAGCTCGAGTCCCTGAACCCGGCCGAGTTGCACTTCTATCGCGTGGCGGTGTTCGGCAGCGCCCGCGTTCAGCCCGGCGACAAGGAGTACTCGGAAGTGCGCGAGGTCGCTTCGCGCCTCACCGAGCTCGGCTGCGACATCGTGACAGGAGGAGGCCCGGGGCTGATGGAGGCCGCCAACGAGGGCGCCGCGTCATCCCGCGAGCGGGGATCCCGCAAGACGCGCTCGTTCGGCCTCACGATCGCGATCCCCTACGAGAAGGCGAACCCGTATCTCGACAGCGTCACCGCGCATCGGACGTTCTTCTCGCGCCTTCACCATTTCGTTCGCATGTCGCAGGCCTTCGTCATCTTCCCGGGCGGCATCGGCACCGCGCTCGAGCTCATGATGGTGTGGCAGCTCCTCCAGGTCGGCTTCATGACGGAGCGCCCCGTGATCCTCTTCGGGGAGATGTGGCGCGGGCTCGTCGAGTGGATGAACCGGGAGATGGTTCCAAGGCGCCTCGTGAACGCGGAGGACCTCGACCTCGTTCACCTCGCGACGTCGGTGGACGAGGCGATCACGCTCATCGACCGGCACAAGCAGAAGTTCGACTCGGCGCGCGAGATGCTCATCCTCGAGAAGCGCCGGGCCGAGCGCGCCGAACAGGACCCTTCGCCCGCCGTCGTCCCCGAGTCCGAGCCGTCTGTTCCCTGACAATCTCTGCGTGGTCGAACGCGAATTCGACCCGCTCGAGCTCGCGTGGATTGAACCACTTCGCCTCCGCCGCGTCGTCGCCGCCTTTCGCCGTGCCCCGGACGGGAGCCGCCGCGTAGAGCACCGTGACGTTGTGGCCGCGCGGATCGCGATCCGGCGCGGAATAGACGCCGAGCAGCTCTCCGACGCGGACTTCGAGCCCCGTCTCCTCGAGCGTCTCGCGGGCGCAGCACTCTTCCGTCCGTTCCTTCCATTCCAGGAATCCGCCGGGCAGGCCCCACAGCCCTTCGAAGGGAGGCCGTCCGCGGCGGACCAGGAGGAGCCGTCCGCGTTCGTCGACGATCCACGCATCGACGGTGACGCGCGGGACCTTCTTGCGCTTGTAGAAATCGTTCACGAAGTCTCGGGATCCAGGAAGACGATGCGCCGGCCCGATGCGTAGCCCTCGAAGAACTCGCGAATCTCTTCGGCGGGACGGTTCGTGACGAGCTCCATCGGAGTCTCGTCGTACCAGTCGCGCGGGAGACGGGACGCGTAGGGCTCTTCCACGAAGCGCCGGCAGATGAGCGCGATCACTCCGCGGTCCGTCTCGCTGCGGATGAGACGGCCGGCGGCCTGGACCACGCGGGTCATTCCGGGCTGCAGGTACGCGTAGTCGAAGCCGGCTTCTTCCTTTTCGTCGAAGTATCGGCGCAGCAGCTCTCGCTCGAACGAGACCTGGGGAAGGGCGGGGGAGACGACGAAGACGCCCGAGAGGAGCTCGCCCGGATAGTCGACGCCCTCCGCGTACATCCCGCCCGAGACGGCCAGCAGGAGGATGCCCTCCGGAGGCGGAGCGGCGAGGGCGCCGAGGATGTTCTGCCGCTCGAAGTCGGACAGGTCGGGCCGCTGCACGAGCAGGCGCGCGCGGGTCCGTGGCATCCGCGAGGCGACCTCCGTCAGAAACCGGTACGAGGGAAACAGGACCAGGTCGTTTCCGGAGTGGGCGTCCGACATTTCGGATATGAGCTTCGCGATCCGCGGGTAGCTCTTCTCGCGCGCCGAATACGTCGTGCGGACGTGGGGGAGAATCATGAGCTTCCGGTTCTCGGGCGGGAACGGCGGAGGAAGAGAGATGGCGGACGTCCGTTCCGCCTCCAGGCCGAAGATCCGCTGGAACGATTCGGGCGGCGACAGGGTCGCGGACATGAAAATCGTGGACGACGCCTCCTCGAACACGGGCCCGAGTACTTTCGCCGGGTCGAGGCAGACGAGCGCGAGCCGGATGCCGGCGGCGCGGCGCTCGACGACGCACGTGAACTCGGGGCCGTACAGGTTCAGCACCGCCGCGAACCGCTGCAGCGTGAAGTGGGCGTCCATGACGGGGTCGTCGACGAGCGCGAGCTTCGACTCCCGCTTCCAGGCGAGGTACCGCAGGAGCCTGGGCTCCCACTCGGCGCGCAGCGCCCGGATCTCCTCCACCGGAGGCTCGCACTCGGCGATCGCATCTCCTTCGGGGAGCTCTTCGGCGGTGCGCTCCAACAGAGCGAGGAGGTCTTCCATCGAGACGACCAGCTCCGCGAAAATGTCTCCCGGCTGGAGGGCCAGGCGATTCACGAGTCCGCGCAGATCCTCTTCGAGGATTTCGGGGGAGTAGATCTGGCGCGCGCGGTCCGGCAGGTTGTGAGCCTCGTCGACGAGGAGGATCGCGCCCGCGAGGTTCTCGCGCGTCAGGTGGCGCAGCGCCACTCCGGGCTCGAAGACGTAGTTGTAGTCGGCCACGATCGCATCGGCGCGCGCGGCGAGCTCGAGCTGGACCTCGAAGGGGCACACCTCCTCCCGCCGGGCCTCCTCGAAGACGACGGAGGGATCCTGGTGGAAGTAGGAATCGCGCAGCCGGCCGAGGATGTCGGAGGCCGCCATCTTCTCGGGATAGTTCTTCGCGAACCGGCAGAACTCCTCGTGGCAGAGCACGCGGTCGTTCGCGCACATCTTTTCCTTGGCCCGCACCTGGAGCGTCCGAAAGGCGCGCTCGTTCATCGCGGTGAGCGCCTGCACCGCCATCTTCTGCTGAAGAGTCTTCGAGGTGAGGAAGACCACCTGCCGGCCCGAGGAGAGGCCGGCGACGAGGGCGGGATGGAGCGCGGCGGCGGTCTTGCCGGATCCGGTGGGCGCCTCCGCGAGCAGGTTCTCCCCCTGCGCGATCGCCACGCGCACGGCTTCCATGACCTTCTCCTGGATCGGCCGCGGAGCGGTGTGCGGGAACGGAAGCCTCTCGGCCGCCTTCGCCTTCCGTCGCCGCGCGGCTTCCTGGGAGCGCCAGATCGCGAGAAGCCTCGCCAGCGCCCGGTCGATCGCGCGGTCCCCCTCCGCGCCGGCGTCCGGCACGGCGATCGCGACCTCTTCGCTCGTCTCGATGTCCACGTACACGAGGGCGCCGGCAGTCCGCCGGTGTCCGAGCCGCCGCCACAGCGAGCAGTACGCCAGAAGCTGCCGCCGGTCGCGCTCGAAGGAAGCACCGCTCGGCCGGACTCCTTCCACGGCGAGGTTGGTCGACTTGAGCTCTTCGATCAGCCACTCGCCGGGGGTTCTCTCGACGCAGCCATCGAGCCGGCCCGTCAGGACGGCGGTCCAGTCCTCCACCGGAATCTTCGCCGTCAGGTGGACCTCGGAGCGGTAACCGGGGTGAGCGTCGCACCGGGCGGCAAGCACCCGCATGTGCATCTGCGCGCCGAGGCCGAGCCTGCGCCACCCGTCGCCGCGGTCGAATCCGACGCGGCGGAACCCCTCTTCCTCGGCGAGCTCCCGAACCGAGACCTCGAACGTCTTCAAAGCCTCGTCGAATTTCACCGGGATCGATTATAATTAGCGCCTGGTGTTGGGCTCTTTTCTCCGGCGTTTCGTCCTCATCCTGCTCATATTCGCGGCGATCCCAGCGGAGGCTCCAGCCTCTCCGCGCCGCAAGGGCAGAGGACGTCGGCACGCGGTCCTGGGGCCGCGGTTGGCCGAGCCGCGCTCTCTTGCGGAGGCATTCGACCAGGTGCTGCGGAGCGAGCCGCAGAAAGCCGAAGGGCTCTCGATCGAGATCGCGGAGCTCGACACCGGGCAGGTGCTGCTCGCGAGGAACCCGCAGTCTCCGCAGACGATCGCGTCCATCACGAAGATGTTCACGACGGCGGAAGCGCTCCACTTCCTGGGGCCGGACTACAAGTTCAAGACGACCTTCTGGCGGCGTGGCGACATCCGCGACGGCACGCTGCTCGGCTCGCTGCTCGTCGTCGGCGGGGGAGACCCCAACATCTCGGGCCGCTTCTACAACGACGACTTCAACGCGGTCTTCGACAAGTGGGCGCAGGGACTCGTTCAGGCGGGGGTACGCCACATCGTGGGAGACCTCGTTTTGAACGCGAGCTTCTTCGACGCGCAGGCGCGCCATCCCGAGTGGCCGACGGGCCAGGAGGCGAAGTGGTACCAGGCGCCCGTTTCGGCGCTGGCCTTCAACGACGACGTGGTGCTCGTCTCGATCCGGCCCGGCGGCCGCCCCGGCAAGCCCGCCGCCGTGTCGATCGATCCGCCGACAGGAGTGCTGCGGCCCCTCTCTTCGGCGCGCACCGTCGGAAGCGGCGGCGCCGTGAGGCTGGCGGTCGGCCGCTCCGCCGGCTCCGACTACGTGACTGTCTCGGGCACCGTGCCGTCGCGGGCGGTCTGGTGGTCGACGCCGATCGCCGTCGATGACGCGCCGGAGTTCTTCGGCGCGGCGCTGAAAGGACGGCTGAAGGCGGCCGGAATCACGATGACCGGCAACATCGTCGAAAAGCCGATGAAGCCCGACGCGAGCTGGACGCTCGTCGCGCAGACGGAGTCGCAGCTTCTTCCGACGCTCGCCGTCGTGAACAAACACAGTCAGGGCTTCTACGCGGAGCAGGTGTTCAAGACCGTGGCCGCGGAGAAGATGGGGCAGGGGAGCTGGGCCAACGCGATCGCGACGGAGAAGGAGTTCCTCGCCGCGCTCGGGCTCGACCCGACGCGGTACGACCTCCACGACGGCTCCGGCCTCGCGCCGACGAACCGGGTCGCCGCCGGAGACCTCGTCGCCTTCCTCAGAGCCATGAGCAAGCACCCGCACGCGGCGGCGTGGAAGGCGACCCTTGCGGCCTCCGGAGAGACCGAGGGGACGCTGCGCCACCGCTTCCGCGATCCGGAGATGCGCGGCCGGGTGCTGGCCAAGACGGGGACGATCAAAGGCGTGTCGACTTTGGCAGGCTACGTAACAGGCGAATCCGGAAAGACTTACGTCTTCGCAATCCTCTTAAACGGCCGCTCCGTCTGGGAGCTCGGCGCCCACGCCTTCCAGGACCGCCTGGTCCGCTCCCTGGTCAAGTTCGGCTAGTCAGGCCGGAGCCACGGTGCCCGCGCCTGCATCAGGCGCGAGAGGGGCGCAAAAATACTTGACACCCTGACCACGGGTTTGTGGTCCAATACTCCTGATTCTTTTAAGCCTCGGTGGGATTCACTCGAAAAAGGTAAACCGCCACAGGTGTCACCGGACGCGCGCCGCCTTTCTGGGCGCGTGTTTTCGAGGTTTTCTTTGGCTCGGGCATCGCGCCCGGGTCTTTGGCGAAAGGGATTTGAAATTGACCAGAGCAGTTACTCCGATCCCGTTCTAAGAACCTAGTAACAAACGGTTTATCCCCGATCGAGAAAACTCGATATGGGGATTTGACTATCTACGGAAGTCAGTTTAGGATTGCGCGACTCCCAGAAAGGAATTGCGTATGGAGATCTCGGACGACACGGTCGTTTCCGCCGACCAGGAGAGTCCATTTGAGCGCGAGGTTCGCGCCGTTTTCCAGGACACTCTTGGATTGATTCACATCGCGCTGGTTACTCATTACGGAATGGTGGATGCGGAAGCGAACGAGCTCGAGAAAGATCTCTACCTCTGGTTCCTTCGCTTTTGTATGCGACCCGGGTCGAAGTCTCCCAAAGAATCACGCTCTTTCCTTCTTGTCGCTTCCTGCCAGTTCGCCCGCGAGTATCAGAAGTACGTCATTGGTAGCGGCCTTCGGGACGCAGACCCGAATACTCAAACCATTTTGTCGAGGGAACCGGCCGAAGTTGCGCGCGATTTTTCACGCAGTTTGGAGCTGCTCACCTATCGTCACAATCCCGATGCCTAAAACCGCTCGGGTCCTTCAGTTTCCTGCACGCTCCGCCGCGGCGGTTTTCACGGCGGAGGGTGCACGTATGGCTGCGCAAGCGTT
>DASQJK010000051.1:0-4542 GCA_035631095.1 Thermoanaerobaculia bacterium | reverse complement strand
GATCCTGCTCGTGTTCGTGAACGTGCTTCTGGAGCAGCTCGGTTTGCCCATTCCGGCCGCTCCCACTCTCATCGTCGCCGGCGCGCTGTCGGTTCGCGGGGGCCTTCGGGTGGTCGACATCCTGGCCGTCTCCGTGGCTGCGTCGCTCTTTGCCGACTCGCTGTGGTACCTGCTCGGCCGGCGCCTGGGGCTCGGGGTCTTGAAGACGCTGTGCCGGATCTCGCTCTCGCCGGACTCGTGCGTGCGGCAGACCTCCGCGGCTTTCGAGCGGTGGGGCATGCCGTCGCTGCTCGTTGCGAAGTTCATCCCCGGCTTCTCGACGGTCGCACCGCCGCTCGCCGGCGCGATCTCGCGGCGATTTGCGGCCTTTCTGTTCTACGACGCGGGAGGCGCTCTCCTCTGGGCCGGATCGGCGGTTCTCGTGGGGCGCATCTTCCACAGGGCGGTCGACCGCGGCCTCGCCTTCCTTTCGGACATCGGCACGCGCGCGTTCGTCGTGGTCGGCGCGGTCCTCCTTCTCTTCGTGGCCTTCAAGTGGTGGCAGCGGCGGCGCTTCTACAAGGCCCTCAGAATGGCTCGCATCACCGCCGAGGACCTCTCCACCCTTCTTTCGAGCTCGAATCCTCCGATGGTGCTGGACGTGCGCACGCCCTCCGCGCTGGCGGCGGATCCGCGGCGAATCCCCGGCGCACGGTCTCTCACGTTCGACCAGGTGCAGTCGCACGCGTTCGACCTGCCCGCGGATCGCGAGCTCATCCTCTACTGCACGTGACCCAACGAGGCATCGGCGGCCCGTGTGGCCCGCGCGCTCCTCGAAAAAGGCTACCCGCTCGTACGGCCGCTCTCCGGCGGCCTCGACGGGTGGCTCGCGGCGGGATTTCCCGTGGAGGAGATGCTCCCCGAGGACGTACGAAGCGCTTGAGGGGCGGCGCGTCCCGATGCGGCGCGCGAGTGTCGTAAAATCGCCGCCCATTTCATGCGGAGCTCCAACGCCGGCGGGAGGTCGTAACTGGACCGTCTCTCACGGACCCTGCTCGATTTCCGCCGTCAGTTCGTCGCCGGTTCGCTCGACCGGTTGAGGTCGATCGAAGCACTGGTCGGGCGGGCGACCGGAGAAGAGTTCGAAGAGGCGCTCCGCTCCCTGCGCCTCCATTTCACCGGACTCGCCGGGGCGGGTGAGACCTACGGGTTCTCGGACGTATCGGGCCTCGCGGCCCGCGGGGAGGCGATGTGCGCCCGCGCGGCGTCCCGTCACGCTCCGGCCACGCCCCGGGAAGCCGGCGAGTGGCTCGACCTGACCGGCTCGATCCGGGCCGCCCTCGACACCGCGGCCCCTCCCGACCCGTCGTTCGTCGACCGCGGCTCGGGAGCGGACCCCGAGACGCCGACCGCGATCCTCGTCGTGATGGACGACTTGCCGACCTTCTCCCTGCTCCGGCAGGTCTGCGAGCGGGAGGGGTTCACGGTGCGGTCGGCGGCGAGCGTCGCGGAAGCGAGGCGCGAGCTCGAGCGGGAGCTCCCCGGTGCCGTCCTGCTCGACGGCGCCCTGCCAGACGGCTCGACCGCGGAGCTGGTGGAATCCATCCGCTCGCTTCCAGGCGGAGAGTCGATCGCGGTGATCATTGTCGCCGGCGCGGGCGACTTCACGGACCGGGTCGAGGCGATCCATTGCGGAGCCGACGGGTATTTCTGCAAGCCCATCGACGTCGGAGCCCTCATGCGGCGCCTGCACCATCTCCTCGGGCGGAACCGGCGGACTCCCGCGCGGCTTCTGTCCGTGGAGGACGAGGGTGAGGAAGCGGCGTTCCATCGAGCGATCCTCGAGTCTGCGGGCTACGAGGTCCGCGTCTGCGCGGATCCCAGGCGCTTCGAAGCGGACCTGGCTTCGTTCCGTCCGGACCTGGTGCTGCTCGACGCGCGGCTTTCTGGAGAAGCAAACGGCCACGAGCTCGCCCGATACCTGAGGCAGGAGGAGCGGTACGCGACCCTTCCCGTGATCTTCCTCGCGGCGAAGGCGGAGCCCCAGGATCGCATCGCCGCAGTCCGTTCGGGCGGAGACGACCTGCTGGTGAAGCCGATTCCTCCCGCGCTGCTCCTGACGATGGTCGCCGTCCGGCTCGAGCGCGCCCGCTTCGTCGGCGAGCTCCTCCAGAGGGACGGCCTCACGCGGCTGCTGACGCACACGGCCTTCTTCGAGAAAATCCGGACCGCCGCGACCCGCCTCGCCAGGGCGAAAGAGGACCGCGCCGCTCTCGTCCTCGTCGATGTCGACGGGCTGGGCGCGATCAACGACCGCCACGGCCATGCCGCGGGAGACCGCGTTCTTCGGTCGCTCGGCTCGCTTCTCAGGCGCCGGATCCGGCAGTCCGACACGATCGGGCGCCTCCGGGACGACGAGCTCGGCTTTCTGCTGCACGAAGTCGGACGCGAGGAGGCGACGCGGCTCGTGGACCGCATCGGGGCGGAGTTTCGGGCTATCCCTCACGCCGGCGAAGGCCGCCGGAAGTTCCGCGCGTCGTTCTCTTCCGCCGTCGTCACCTTCGACCCGGAGACGATGGACGCGAAGGGCTGGCTCGCGGCGGCGGACGCCGCGCTCCGGACTCTGGGGCGGCGCCGGCGGCGTGCGGGTCCCGCACGCGCTGCGAAGAAGCGCGCCCCGTCGAAGCGCCGCAAGCGGACTGGCGCCCGCCGCCGCTAGGACGTCAGAGCGCCTTTCGGTCCGGCCCCCCGGCGGCCTCCCGTCCGAGCCGCGTGATCTCGAGGACGGAGCGGATGAGATCCGCCACGATCGAGACGTCGAGCTGCGTTGATCGATCGGAAAGCGCCCGTTCCGGCGCATCGTGCACTTCGAGGAAAAAACCGTCGACGAACCCCGTGGCCGCGGCCGCCCGTGCGAGCGCGGGCGCGTACTGCTTGAGCCCGCCCGTCTCTTTTCCTCCGCCCGGAAGCTGAAGGGAGTGCGTCACGTCGTAGACGACGGGAGCGCCGAGCGCCCGCAGCATGGGGAACGAGCGCATGTCGACGACGAGGTTGTGATACCCGAACGAGGCGCCCCGTTCGCACAGGAGCACGTCCTCGTTCCCGGCCGAGCGCAGCTTTTCGAGCACGAGCCCCATGTCGTCCGGGGCGAGGAACTGCCCCTTTTTCACGTTGATCGGCCGGCCCGTCCTCGCCGCCGCGACGAGAAGGTCCGTCTGGCGCGAGAGGAAAGCCGGAATCTGGATGACGTCGAGCACGCTGGCGGCGACGTCCGCCTGGGAGGCCTCGTGGATGTCGGAGATCACCGGCATTCCCGTCTCGGACTTGACTCGCGCCAGGATGTCGAGTCCTTCGGAGAGGCCCGGCCCGCGGAAGGAGTCTTTCGAGGAGCGGTTCGCCTTGTCGAAGGACGACTTGTAAACGATCCGGGCGCCCGTCTCCTCGCCGATCTTCTTCAGGCGCCGCGCCATCGCGAGGGCGTGCTCGCGCGACTCGATGACGCACGGTCCCGCAAAGAAGAGCGGCGGCTCCGCGCCGCCGCCGTCTCCTCCGATCGCGTATCCGGGCGCGATCGCGACCCGACGCACGCTGCCGGTCAGGCCATCTCCTCGTCGCGCGCGCCGCCGGTGTTCCGGATGGCCGCCGCTTCCCGCTCACCCGCCGCCGACTCTTCCCGCGCCCCTCGGTGCGCGCGCGCCGCCCGGATGAAGTCCTTGAAGAGCGGATGGCAGGCGAACGGTTTCGACTTCAGCTCCGGATGGAACTGGCACCCCAGAAACCAAGGGTGCCCGTCCTTGAGCTCGATGATCTCGACGAACTTGCGGTCGGGAGACATGCCCGTGAACGAGAGACCCGCGTCGCGCAGCGCGGGCAGGTACTCCTGGTTGACCTCGTACCGGTGCCGGTGCCTCTCGGAGATGAGGCTCTCTCCGTAGGCGCGTGAGGCGAATGAGCCCGGCATGAGCTCGCACGGGTACTTCCCGAGCCGCATCGTCCCTCCGAGCGCCTCTACTCCGATCAGGTCGCGCAGCTTGAAGATCACCTTGTGCTTCGGGTCCTCGTCGAACTCCGTCGAGTTCGCTCCCTCGAGGCCGGCGACGTGCCGCGCGTACTCGATGACGGCCGTCTGGAGGCCGAGGCAGATCCCGAAGAACGGGACCTTCTTCTCGCGCGCGTAGCGGATCGCCTTGAGCATCCCTTCGACGCCGCGCTTTCCGAAACCGCCGGGCACGAGGATGGCGTCCACTCGGGCGAGCACTTCGGGATAGGTGTCGTTCTCGAGGCTCTCCGCGTCGACGTAGTGCAGCTTGACGCGCACGTTGTTGGCGATGCCTCCGTGCGCGAGCGCCTCGTTCAGCGACTTGTAGGAGTCGCCGTACTCGACGTACTTCCCGACGATGGCGATCTCGACCTCTCCGGCCGGGTTCTTGATGCGGTTGACGAGGCTCTCCCACTTGGAAAGGTCGCGGTCGTAATGGGGGAGGTTCAGAAGGTCGAGCAGGATCTCGTCGAGGCCCTCCGCCGCGAACTGCAGCGGCACTTCGTAGATCGAGGGAACGTCCT
>DASQJK010000050.1:0-5831 GCA_035631095.1 Thermoanaerobaculia bacterium | reverse complement strand
TCCAAAGGCGGCGATGGCCGGGTACGGGAGGAACACGAGGCCGGCGAGCACCACCATCGTCCAGCCGAGCATCCAGAGGACGCCGAGAAGGACGTAGTGGCGGTAGTCGAAATTGAACGTCCAGCCGAGGCGGACGATCGTGACCTCGAGGAGGATGAGCCAGAGCCCGCGCACGAGAAGAAATCCGGCGAGCGACCCGCGCGTCCCCCGGCGTCCCCGCAGGAACGCTCCCGTGCCCGCGAGAAATACGAACCCTGGCGCGCAGAAGTGGGTGACCCATCGGGTCAGGAAGAGCGGAACGGAGGTCTTCGAAAGATCCATCGGGTCGAAGTTCGCGTTCGTCAGATACAGGCGGACGTGATCGACCGCCATCAGCAGCATGATCGCGCCGCGAATCACGTCCACCGACGCGATGCGGGAAGACGCGGCCGGACGAATCTGCATCAGTGCGGCGGCGCCACCGGCCCGAGGTAGCGGTCGAGCCAGTCGAGAACTTCGCGGACGACCGGCTGGATCGTCACGGGAATGTGGCCGCCCTCCCACGTGACGTGCTTCTTGTCGGCCTCGGGACTCCCGAGAAGCCGGAAGAGCGGGACCTGGGTCGTCTCATAGGGATTCGCGAAGTCGTACCGGCCGGAGATCAACAGCACCGGGATTCGGATCCGCGGCGCGAAATTGATCGGTTCCACTTCCGGCGGCAGGCGCTCGAGCCGGAACCCTCCGGAAGAAAGAATCGCCGTGCGGAAGCGGTTCTCGAGAGCGACGAGCACGACGCCGTCTATCGCGCCGAGGCTCATCCCGTAATACGCGATACGGCTACGGTCGATGTCGGGCCGCGTCTCCAGGTAGTCGAGCGTGCGCCCGAGGTCTTTGGACCACTGGATGCGGAGATCCCGGCGAAAGTTCGGCCCCGTGGGCGGCGGCTCGATGTGGCGCTCGTACGTGTTCTGGTAGATCGGATAGATCACCGCCCGGCCGCTCCGGATGACGAACTCGAGAAACCGTATGTCCATTTCCTCGCTCGAACGCATGAGGAGAGCGTAGGAGCTGGGAAAGTAGACGACGGTCTGGTAGGGCGGCCGCGCGTTGTTCGGAAGGAACAGATAGGCCGGCACCCGCTCGTTTCCGTAAGCCGCCGCGTAGCTGACCTTCTGACGCCGCCAGTACGGCGAGCTCACCTCGGGCCCCTCGACGCGGACGTCCAGAGGCGTCTTGTCGTACGCGAAAAAGCTCCGGTACACGCGGAACACGTCCTCGGAGACCGGCGTCTCCTTCGTGTAGTCCCTGGCGAGGACCGGGATCGAAGCCGTCAGTGCGGAGGCGACCGGCTTGACGTAGCGGGCGCATCGGAATCCGAACCCCGGGAGGCGAACGAAGGCGTCCTGCGCGTCCGCCTCGCGGAACATGTAGTTCGCGTCCGTCCACGCTCCTCCCAGAAGGAACCGGCGCCCGACGGTCTCGTTGAAGCACCATTCCTTGACGTTGCCGGCCATGTCGTAGCTGCCGAACGGGCTCAGCGCGGAGCGTCTGCCCACGGGTTCCGCCCCCTTCCCGCCGAAGTTCGCGACCCGGAGGATGTCGGAGAAGTTCTCCGTCATCGCTCCGATCCCCGCCGCGCGATACCAGTGATACACGGTCGGAAGGTTTTTACCCGCGAACTCCGCGTAAGCCGCAGCCTCGTACCAGCTCACGCCTTCGACCGGGTAGTTGCCTCGTCCCTCGGGGAACGCCCCGAGCTCCCACGTCGCTGGTCCCGGGCGCCCCGTCGTGTCGCGAAACCTCACCATCGCCGTCTCCCATGGGATCTCGCTCCCGTCGCGGGTGAACGGCTGCTTCCAGTACTCGCGTCTGGAGTATCCGCCGGCGTCGACGAACGCCTTGAACTGCGCGTTCGTCACCTCAAACTTGTCGATCCAGAAGTCGTCCAGCTCGACGGCGGGAAGGCTCCGCAGCGAGAACGGTCCTCCCGCCACGTGGACCATGCCGGGTGGCACCGCGGAGACGAGATCGAGCTGCCGTTCGACGCCCATCCCGGCGGCCTCCGTCTCCTGGTACCCCGGCTTGGAGATCTTCCAGCGGTAGTACCCCATGGGGAGGCGGACGTCCCGCATGGGAGTCGTCCCGAACGGCTGCCAGTCCGCCTCGGAGGAGATGTAATCGCGCATCCACACCTGCGCGCCGGGAGGGTCGGTCGCGACGGCCGCCGGCACCCAGGACGCCCGGCGGAGGTTCGCCACCTCCGTGGGCGCGTATTGCTCTGCTTCCCGCGCGAGCCGCACGGCGGCTGCGGGCTTCTGCTGTTCGGCGAGCTTCGAGATCTGCGGCAGCATCACCGTGCGGGCGCGCCGGATCTTCGCGTCGCGGACGAGCCAGAACGCGGTCGCGGCGGCGGCGGCGACGACGATGGCGAGCCCTGCGACGACGGCGGGCCTCCGGAACACGGGGCGGCGAGCGCCCGCGCCACGAAGCGGAGCGTCCTGGCGGCGCGCGCGCAGGGCCGAGATGTCCGCGGCCATCTCGTTCGCGGTGGGGTACCGGTCTCCCGGCCGCTTCTCGAGAGACCGCATCACGACGCGCTCGAGCTCCGCCGGGACGTCCCCGCGAACCGTCTTCAGCGGCGGCGGCGGATCGCGGAGGATGGCCGTCAGCGTGAGGAGATGCGAATCGCCCCGGAAGGGGCGGCGGCCGGCCAGCATCTCGTAGAGGACGCACCCGAGGGAGAAGACGTCCGTTCGCGCGTCCACCGCGTGGCCCTGTGCCTGCTCGGGCGACATGTAGGCGATCGTCCCGAGGATCGCTCCCTGCCGCGTGCGGGCTTCCATCGTCGCGGCGGTGGCGGTCGAATCGCGCGTGTCCGTCGACACGGCGACCGGCTCGACGAGCTTGGCGAGACCGAAGTCGAGCACCTTGACGCGGCCGCCGGGTCCCACCATGACGTTCCCCGGCTTGATGTCGCGGTGAACGATTCCCGCGGCATGGGCGGCGCCGAGCGCGGAGGCCATTTGCTCGCCGTAGTCGAGCACCTGGTCGACGGTCATTCCCGAAGGGGGGATGAGCGCGTCGAGGGACGGACCGTCCACGTGCTCCATCACCAGGAAGTCCATTCCCGCGTCCGCGTCGATGTCGTGGATGGTGACGATGTGCGGGTGATTGAGAGCCGAAGCGGCCTTCGCTTCGCGGACGAAGCGCCATTTGCGCTCGGCGTCCTCGACCGCCTCGGGACGCAACACTTTGATTGCGACCGTGCGGTCGAGGTGCGTGTCGTGCGCCCGGTACACGACGCCCATCCCTCCGTCGCCGATACGCTCGACGATCCGGTAGTGCTTGAGCGACGCGCCGATCAGAGGATCCACGGCGGGTCCGCTCGGAGCGCTCACCTGCGAGCCGGCATGGGCATGAAGACGGGGAGCAGAGATACGGCGAGAAAAACGACAGCGAAGGTGACGAGCGCGCCGAACGTAAGAAGGCTGCCGGTTGCGGAGTCGAGGTCGGCGTCGGCGGGGCTCGAGCGCATGTATCGCACGGCGACTTTCTGGCCCACCGTATACGGATTGGGCCGGACGGCCTGCGACGACGTGAAACGGCCCGCGTAGCCCTCCGCGCTGCGGAACGTGACGATCGGAGCGAAGAGCGGGCGCCGGTCGGACGCGTTCGTGTCGCTTCTCTCCTCGAAACCGATCACCTCGCCGGTCACCACGACGCCGCCGCGCTTCCAGTCCTGCCTTCGCCGCCACGCAACGACGGACATCCGAGCGCACCAGAGACCCGCGCCCGCGAAGGCGAGGCCGAAGAGAACGCGCAGGACGATGTTGGTCAGCGGGGACACGACAGCATGGGAATTTCCGAGAATGATATCGTCGCGCCTCACCGATCGAAGGGAGACTTCCCCTTCTTGTAATTCGCTGGCACGTCGAACGTCGCCGGCGGGATCGGTCCCTTCCTGACTTCCGTCGCCTCCTCGAGACTCTGCGTACGGAAGAACGGCGTGCGGATGATCACGGCCGTCGAGAGCGGATAGCCCTTCACCTTCTTGAGCTCCTCGTACATCCGCTGGAAGAGCGCGCCCATCGGGCCCATGGAGGCCGCGGAGAGCCGCCGCGCGTCGTAATACTTCGCCGGCGGCGTGAGCGACGGCGCCGCCCAGAAGTCGACCTCGAGAGCGTCACCGATCTGCAGCGACCAGTGCTCGCAGTCGTATCCGGCGAACTTCTGGTGCCCCGAAAGCTTCTCGAGCTTCGGTTCTCCGCGCATGTCGAACATGTCGCCGGCGCCGCTCGTGCGCATCTTGCGGGCGAGGCGATCCCACGACTCTTCCATCTCCTCGATGGTCGTCTGCCAGTACTCCTTCTTGCGATGGTCGACTGTCGTCAGCTTCCCGTCGGCGAACGTGATGATCGAGTCCACGTCGCGAGTGGAAGTCTTGCAGCGGTCCGGAGTCATGTATTGCGTGGTGGTTCCCTCGTTGTTTCCGAACGTCGTCTTGAAGACCACGGTGATGTCCTCAGCCGCAGCGTGCGCGGCGAGAAGTGACGAGGCGGCGACGGTAAAGACAGCGGCGAGGCGTGCGGTTCGAGTCATCTCTTCCCCCTGGCCGTCATCCTAAAAGAAAGGCGGGAGGGGACAAGCCCTCCCCTACGCTCCCGTGGCAGGCCCTTTCAGGTACTTCTCGAACCATCTCGTGACCGCGACCGCCGACCGGATCCGGTTCGGGGTTTTTCGCCAGCCGTGTCCCTCGTCGGGGAAGAGAACGTACTCGACGGGAATGTTCCGCTTCTTGAGGCTCTCCACGACCTGTTCCGCCTCGACCACGGGGACGTTCGTGTCGTTGGCGCCGTGCAGGACGATCGTGGGCGCCGTGACGCGGTCCACCTTGTGAATGGGCAACAGCCGCCGGAGCATGTCGGCCTCCGTGTCCGGATCGCCGTACTCGATCTTCGAGATCGCCGCCATCCACGGCTCGGTGTGTTTGAAGAACGTCTCGAAGTTGACGACGCCGAAGAGGTCCGCGCCCGCGGCGAAGAGCTGCGGGTACTCGGTCAGGCCGGCAAGCACCATGTAGCCGCCGTAGGAGCCGCCCATGATGCCGATGCGCTTCGGGTCGGCGCCCGCCTTCACCGCTGCCGCGACGCACGCCTCGATGTCGCGCACCCCGTTGACGCGCAGCGCTCCGTTGTCGAGGTTCACGAACTTCTTTCCGAAGCCGGAGGAGCCCCGCACGTTGGGAGCGAAGACGGCGATCCCGCGCCCGACCAGCGCCTGGTACTGGCTGTTGAAGCTCGGCCGCTCCTGACCCTCGGGTCCGCCGTGGAACGAGAGAACGGTGGGATACGGTCCGGCGCCGGCCGGCTTGTAGAACCAGCCCGAGAGCTCGAGCCCGTCATGCGCGTGAAAACGCAGGAGCTCCGGCCGGACGAGGCTCGCGAGGTCCACTCCGGCGTGCGGGCTGTGCGTCAGCTGGCGCATGCGTCCGGTCTCGACGTCGAGCACCCAGATGTCCGCGGGCATCGTCGAGCCGGAGCACACGAGAGCGAGCGTTTTACCGTCGCGGGAGAAGTCGAGACCGCCCGCGAGCTCGGCGGGCAGCTTCGGCTTCGAGATCGAACGTCCCGACTTCAGGTCCCACAGCTCGAGCTCGGTCCGCCCTGCCACGTTCCAGAGCAGCGCCGCGCGCGCAGCCGCGTCGTCGATCTCGAACCCGGAGAGCTCCGCGTCATCGCGCGCCGCGAGGACGGCGAGAGCACCCGGGCGTCCGTCGGTCCCGATCTCCATCCGCGCGAAGACCCGCCGGTCGCGGTCCTTGTCGGCCGCCAGGTACACGGTGCGGGAGTCGG
>DASQJK010000049.1:0-3355 GCA_035631095.1 Thermoanaerobaculia bacterium | reverse complement strand
GGAACTGGGATCCCCGCGAGACCTCGATCGTTCTGCTCCTCTTTCTCTATGCCGCCTACCTTTTCCTGCGCGGGGCGATCGCGGATCCGGAGAGGCGCGGGGTCTTCTGCGCGGCGTACGCCCTCTTTTCGGGTTTCGTGATGCCCTTCCTGATGTTCGTCGTGCCGCGGGTCACGGCGTCGCTCCACCCCCAGACGGTCATCAACCGCGAGGGGAAAATCCTGATGGACATGCCGACAAAGGTCGTCTTCTTCACCGCGCTTGCAGGCTTTACGGTCCTTTTCTTCTGGATGTGGGACCTCGACCGCCGTCTGGAGAGAATGAAACGGGCCGCGCTCGCGTTAGAATGACCACATGAGCGCACTCGGATTCGTTGCCGCCTCCAATGCCGTGATCTGGGTCGGGATCTGGGTTTACCTCTTGCGTTTGGATTCAAGGCTTTCCGCGTCCGAGAAGGCCGCCTCCGGGGCTCGAAGCGATTAATTCGCTCGATTTGATTCGTTTGTATCAGGAGCCCGGAACGATCTTTCCGGGATGATCGAAACATGAAAAAGGGATACATCGTCGCTGGGGTTCTTGCTCTCGGGTTCCTGGTGCTCGGCGTCACCGCCTTCAAGACGACCCTGACACCGTATGTCTCGTTCGACGTCGCCAAGAAGACGGCAGGCTCCGTGCAGGTCATGGGCTCCCTCGAGAAGGGGAGCGAGAAGTACGACCCCTCCACGCAGGAACTGGCGTTTTCGATCGTCGACGACCACCAGCGGGTCCTGCCGGTCGTCTACCGCGGCATCAAGCCGGCGAATTTCCGGGACGCGCTCTCGATCGTCGCGATCGGGCGCTTCGAGTCGGGAGCGCTCCACGCGGAGAAACTCCTGGTCAAGTGCCCGTCGAAGTACCAGGGGCAGGAAACCGAACGTCAGTACGGCGTGAAATCGTGACGGCCGCCCAGGACCGCTCCATTTCTTCGAGGGGGTAACCCATGTTCTGGCCGGGAGTCGCGACACTCTGGACCGCTCTTTTCTGCGGGCTCGCCGCGATGTACGGGTATTTCCGGGCCGACCGCGGCGCCGCCGAATACCTCGGATTCGCGCGCCGGGCGTACACGATCTTCGTCGGCAGCGTCGTCGCCACGGCGGCGATCCTGATGACGCTCATCCTGAACCACCGGTTCGACGTCTCGTACGTCGCCTCGTACTCGTCCCGCGATCTCCCGCTCCACTTCCTGATCTCGACCTTCTGGGCGGGCCAGGAAGGCTCGTTCCTGCTCTGGCTCTTCTGGGGCTCGATCATCGGGCTCTTCGTCTGGCGCACGGCCAAGGAGCAGGAAGCGCCCGTCATGATCGTCTACATCGCGACGTTCGAAGCCCTGGTCGCGATCCTCTGCCGCCAGGGTCCCTTCAAGCTCCTCGCGACGGTGCCCCCGGACGGCACGGGCTTGAATCCCCTGCTGCAGGACTACTGGATGGTCATCCATCCGCCGATCATGTTCCTGGGGTTCGCCTCCCTCTCGGTGCCCTTCTCGTTCGCGATCGCCGCCCTCTGGAAGAAGCGATGGGACGGCTGGATCGTCCGCGCGCTGCCGTGGGCGCTCCTGACGTTCCTGACGCTCGGCACCGCGATCCTGATGGGCGGCTACTGGGCCTACAAGACCCTCGGCTGGGGCGGCTACTGGGGATGGGATCCCGTGGAGAACACGTCGCTCGTCCCGTGGCTGATCACGGTCGCGCTCGTCCACGGCATGTTCCTGCAGCGCTCCCGCAAGCGCCACCGCCGGGTCAATCTCTTCCTCGCCATCATCGCCTACGTCTGCATCCTGTACGGCACGTTCCTCACGCGGTCGGGAGTGCTGGCCGATTTCTCCGTCCATTCCTTCGTCGACCTCGGCATCACGGGCTGGCTCGTCGCGGACCTGATGGGCTTCCTCCTGCTCGGCGCCGGCCTTCTGGCCTGGCGCTGGAAATCGGTACCCTCGGAGGAGGAACAGACGCCGGCGCTCTCGCGAAGCGTCTTCTTCATCATCTCGATCGCGTCGCTCGTCGGGCTCGCGCTCGTCATCCTGCTCGGCACGTCCTCGCCGCTCCTGACGCGGCTCGCGTCCAAGCCGTCCCAGGTCTCGACGCACTTCTACCGCGTGACGACGAGCCCGGGCGGCTTCCTGCTCGCGCTGCTCTTCGCGCTCGTCCCGTTCGTGTCGTGGAAGGGAACGACGGCCCGCGAGCTCCTGCGGAGCTCCCGGCGATCGCTCGCCCTCGCGGCGGCGGCGGTCGTCATCGCCATCGTCGCCGGCGTGCGCGACGTCGAACCTCTCCTTTTCGTCGCGGTCACCGCGTTCGGATTCGACATGAACCTGCGCGCCGTCGTGCGCAAGGCGCGCGCCGGCACCTTCGGCGGCGCCGGGGGCTACGTCGCCCACGCGGGTGTGGCGATCATGCTCCTCGGAATCGTGCTTTCCGGCTTCTACGCCGTCTCGAAGCGCGTGGCGCTCCCGAAGAACCGGCCGGTCATGGTCAACGGCTACGCGATGATGTTCACCGCCGTCATCCCGCCGACCGAGACCACCAAGCAGTCCATGGAAGTCCAGGTGACGACGCCGCGCGGAAAGACCTTCTGGGCCTATCCGAAGATGTACATCAACACGCGCACGAACCAGCTCATGGCCAACCCCTCGATCCGGAACACGCCCCTCTTCGATCTCTACATCTCCCCCCAGGAATACGACCCCGGCACGCCGATGCAGCTCGGCAAGAGCCTGACGCTCAAGAAGGGCCAGAGCGCGCGCGTCGGCCCCGCCGACATCCGTTTCGACGACCTCGCGATGCAGGCCGCGCCGGGCGACGAGAAGACGATGCTGATCGCCGCCCGGTTCACCGTCACCGCCGACGGAAAGCCGCCGCAGGGCCAGACCCTCCAGTACGTGGCCCACATGGACGGCTCCGCGCCCAACGAAGGCCGGTCGCTCCCGGTTCCGGGATTTCCGAGCTCGGCGATGCTCATCCAGAACGTCGTGCCGGTCCAGGGACTGGTCCAGGTCAACGTCGCCGGACTGTCGGCGGATTTCGTTCCTCCGACCCCCGAGACGCTGTCGGTCGACGTCACGCACAAGCCCATGATCGCGCTCGTCTGGGGAGGCTTCTACGTGATGATGTTCGG
This sequence comes from Thermoanaerobaculia bacterium, assembly GCA_035631095.1. Taxonomy (GTDB): domain Bacteria; phylum Acidobacteriota; class Thermoanaerobaculia; order UBA5066; family Gp7-AA6; genus JALYUA01. The sequence goes on along the minus strand of DASQJK010000049.1, from coordinate 205 downwards.
CGCGCTGCTCGCGTTCGTGAAGCGCGCGGGGCAGGCCCGCGCGGCTTCGGTCGGCGTTCCGGCCTCGCCGGCGGAGACGCGCGAGCCGCACGCGGCGCCGCGTCCGAGGCCCGCGATCGCCCACGCGCGGGTCGAGACCTAGGCTCTCTTCTCCGCGGGGCTGCGACCGCCGCCGACCCCTCCGCGCGGGCCGGGAAGGTTCCCG
>DASQJK010000048.1:0-20928 GCA_035631095.1 Thermoanaerobaculia bacterium | reverse complement strand
GCTTCTCGAGCGGGGGCACAGGGTTCGCGCACTCGTCCGGCACGGATCCGAGTCGAAGGTCCCTGCAGGGGCCGAAGCCGTACCGGGAGACGCGCTGCGCTCGGAGACGTTCTCCGCCCGAGTCGCTCCGTGCGACACCTTCGTCCAGCTCGTCGGCGTCTCGCACCCGTCTCCCGCGAAGGCGCCGCTGTTCCGCTCGGTCGACCTCGCCTCGGCGCGCGCCGGCGGAGAAGCGGCGGCCGCGGCGCGGGTCTCCCACTTCGTCTACGTCAGCGTCGCGCAGCCCGCGCCGGCGATGAAGGCCTACGTCGCCGCGCGCGCGGAGGGAGAGGCTTTCCTCACGAGCCTCGGCATCGACGCGACGTTCCTGCGCCCGTGGTACGTCCTCGGCCCCGGCCACCGCTGGCCCTATGCGCTCCTGCCCGCCTACTGGCTTCTCGAAAAGTTGCCCCCCACGCGCGAGGGCGCGCGGCGGCTGGGGCTCGTCACGCTCGCGCAGATGGTGGCCGCCCTCGTCCACGCCGTCGAGAATCCCGCCCGCGGGATCCGCATCGTGGACGTTCCGGGGATCCGCGCCGCGGAGAACGCGTGAGCGCCGCCGCCTTCGAGGAATGGACGCGCGGCGAGTACTCGATATCGACGGATCCCGCACGGCTCGATCGGCCGGCGATCCGCGAGTTTCTTGCGTCCTCCTACTGGGCGCCCGACATCCCGCAGGAAGTCGTGGACCGCTCGATCGAGGGGTCGCTGACGTTCGGGCTGTACCGCCGCGAGCGGCAGGTCGGGTTCGCGCGAGCGATCACCGACCGCGCGACCTTCGCCTACATCGCCGACGTCTACGTCCTCGAGGAGCACCGCGGGCGCGGCCTCGCGCTGTGGCTGATGGAGACCGTGCTCGGCCATCCCGAGCTCCAGGGCCTGCGCCGATGGATGCTCGTCACGCGCGACGCGCACGCGCTGTACCGGAAGACGGGCTTCGTGGACGCGCAGCGGCCGGAACTCATCATGGAGATCACACGGCCCGACATCTACCGGCAAAAGAAGTAGAATTTCCTCGAACGCCTCTGATCGCCGTCTACTGAGTCCGCCGCGCTGAGGGTGCTCCCCACCCGCCTCTCCCCCGGAGAGGAAGCGATTGGTTCACTCGCGGCTCCAACCCTGCCTCTCCCGCGGGAGAGGTTTCGAAAGGACGATCATGGCGAACGCATCTTCCGACTGGTGGAAAGACTTTTTCTCCGGTCTCGTCGTCGACTTCTGGAAAGTCGCGCTGCCTCCGGAGGTCACCCGTCTCGAAACGGAATTCCTCGTCGAGCGCCTCGAGCTCGCACCGGGCGATCGGGTCCTTGACGCCCCGTGCGGCCACGGGCGTCTTTCGATCGAGCTCGCCCGGCGTGGCTGCGAAGTCACCGGGGTCGACATCTCCTCCGAGTTCCTCACGGAGGCGCAGGCCGCGGCGCTAGCCGCCGGACCGGAAACCGCCGCGCGCGTCTCGTGGCGGGAATCCGACATGCGAGATCTTCCCTGGAAAGAGCGTTTTCAGGGGGCCTTCTGCATGGGAGGCAGCTTCGGCTACTTCGGCGATGACGGCGACGCCGAGTACCTCGCGGCGGCCGCACGCTCTCTCGCGCCCGGCGGGCGGTTCGCTCTCGACGGGTCCCGCGTGGCCGAGACGATCCTGCCGGGCTTCGTCGAGCGGCGGGAGTTCGAAAAGGACGGGCTCCGGTTCGAATCCGAGAACCGCTACGACCCCGAGCGGGGCCGGATCGAGAACCGGTACACGATCACCCGCGGCTCTCGAACGGAGGTTCGAACCGCGTCCCACCGGCTCTACACGGTCGCGCAGCTCCTCGGCATGCTGCGGGCCGCCGGCCTCGAGCCTCTTTCGCTTCACGGGGCTCTCGACGGGGCGCCGTTTCGATTGGGCTCTCCGCAGCTCTTCGTCGTGGCCCGAAAGAAACACGAATGAGCCGCCCGGGAGCGATTGAGGGAATCTCGAGGCAGCGAATCCGCCTATTTGTCAGAATGCGGCCCGTCGGCCGCGAGCCTCCGCCGCCGGGGCGGTGGAAAGGAGCCTGAACCCTGATTCCCATGATCGACGTGGTAAAGCGGCGCGTCCGACTCGGTCCCTTCGCGGCCGCGGAGGGAACCCGCTGATGGCGCGTCCGGGTCTTCTCGGCGGAAGCGTTTCCTCGCGGCTGCCCCGCGCCGCCGGGCGCCGCGCGGGAGAGCCGAGGCCCGTCCCGGGCGAGAAGGACGGCAAGAAGAAGAAAGCGCCGCCCCTCAAGGTCGTGTTGAGAGACGCGGCGGAGCTCGTCCAGGCGCGCCGCGGGCGGCTCGCCCTCGGTTTGCTGCTCCTTCTCGTCAACCGCGTCGCGGGGCTCGTGCTGCCCGGCATGCCTCGCTACCTCCTCGACGAGGTCGTGGGTAAGGGCCGCCGTCAGCTTCTTCCCGTCCTCGTCGCGGCTTCGGCCGCCGCGGCCGTCGTGCAGGGCGTGACGTCGTTCACTCTTTCGCAGGTGCTGGGCAAGGCGGCGCAGCGCTCGATCACCGAGATGCGCCGGCGCATCCAGCGGCACGTCGGGCGGCTCTCGGTCAACTACTTCGACCAGACGAAGGTCGGCTCGCTTCTCTCCCGCGTGATGACGGACGCCGAAGGGATCCGGAACCTCGTCGGCACCGGCCTGGTCGAGGTCGTCGGCGGCATGGTGACGGCGGTGCTCGCTCTGGTGATCCTCTTCCGGCTGAACGCGAAGCTGACGGGGATCGCGCTCGCGGTGCTGTCGCTCTTCGGGTTCGTGCTGCTCTACGCGTTCAAGACGCTCCGCCCGCTCTTCCGCGAGCGCTCCCGCATCAACGCGGAGGTCTCCGGGAGGCTGACCGAGTCCTTCTCGGGGGTGCGCGTCGTCAAGGCGTATCGCGCCGAGAGGCGAGAGGCCCTCGTCTTCTCGAAGGGCGTCCACCGCCTCTTTCGCAACGTCGCGCAGACGATGACCGGCTTCTCCGCGGTGGGCGCTTTCTCCACTCTGCTGCTCGGCATCGTGGGCGTGGCGATCATGTGGATCGGCGCCAACGACATCCTCGCCGGCCGCATGACGATCGGCGCGTTCGTCTCATACACGCTCTACCTCGGGCTTCTCGTCGGCCCCGTCGTGCAGATCGTCTCGATCGGAAGCCAGATCACGGAGGCGTTCGCCGGTCTCGAGCGGATCCGCGAGGTGCGCAACGAGATGACCGAAGACTCGGAGGACGCCCGGCGCGAGCCACTTCCCCGGATCGAGGGACGCGTCGAATTTCGCGACGTGACCTTCGAGTATGAGAAGGACGTCCCGGTCCTCCGCGGGATTTCGTTCGTGTCCGAGCCGGGGACCTCGACGGCGCTCGTCGGGCCCTCCGGATCGGGAAAGAGCACGATCATCGGCCTCGTGGCGGCGTTCTATCGCCCGACGGGCGGCAAGATCCTCGTCGACGGGCGCGACCTCGACAGCGTCAAGCTCTCCGACTACCGGAGCCAGCTCGGGGTCGTCCTCCAGGACAACTTCCTCTTCGACGGGACGGTCCTCGAGAACATCGCCTACGCCCGGCCGGACGCGACGGACGCCGAGGTGCTGCGCGCGGCGGCGATCGCCAGGTGCGACGACTTCGTCGAGAAACTTCCGGAGAAATACCAGACCGTCGTCGGAGAGCGAGGGATCAAGCTCTCGGGCGGCCAGCGGCAGCGCGTCGCGATCGCGCGCGCGATCCTCGCCGATCCGCGGATCCTGATCCTCGACGAGGCCACGTCATCGCTCGACAGCGAGAGCGAGGCCCTGATCCAGGAGGGCCTGACGGAGCTGATGCGGGGCCGCACGACGTTCGTGATCGCGCACCGCCTCTCGACGATCCGCAAAGCCGACACGATCCTCGTGGTCGAGGCAGGCGAGATCGTCGAGCGCGGCCGCCACGAAGCCCTCCTGGCGCGAGGCGGCCGCTATGCGGACCTCTACAACCGGCAGTACGGGCTCGAGGCGAACCTGTTCCGGAACCCGGGCGAGTCGGCGGAGGAGCCGGAGAGCGAGAAGGCCCCCACGGCGGCCGCGGACGCCGGAGTGGCCCGCCTGCCGCTCGTCGGTTGAATTGCTAGGCGAGCCGACCCGGGCTTTCTGCCGCGGCATTCGCTTCGCGAACAGGCGGCCCGAACAGGCGGCCGGTCGGCCTAGAGCCTCAGTGGTGCACCGGCGGGTGGCGGCGCGGGAGGCCCCGGTAGCGCCAGCAGGCGGGCGCGACGATGCTCTCGGAGTGCCTAGCTAGCGAGCGCCCAGCCGATGCCGCTACCGGGTCCCGCGCCGACAGGACCCGCCGGCGCCGAAAGGATCATTTGCGCGAATGCGCGACTGACCCCTTTTGCGCGGATGCGCGACTGACCCCGATTCGGATGGCCTAGTTGCGGCGGTTCCCCATGAAACGCAGCATGAACAGGAACAGGTTGATGAAGTCGAGGTACAGGGACAGGGCGCCCACCACCGCGTAGGAGCCTGTCTGGCCGTCCGGCGTTGCCGTCGCCCACTGCTTCAGGCGCTGGGCGTCCCAGGCCGTGAGAGCCGTGAACACGATCACGCCCACGATCGAGATCCCGAACTGCAGTCCGTTGCTGTGCCAGAACATGCCCACGAGCGAGGCGAGGATGACGCCGATCAGACCCATCATCGCGAACTGACCGACGCCGGCGAGGCTGCGCTTCGTCACCGTGCCGAAGAGCGCCAGCGCGCCGAACATCCCCGCCGTCACCACGAAGGTCGAGGCGATCGACTGGCCGGTGTAGGCGAGCAGGATCATCGAGAGCGTGGCGCCGTTCAGGGCGGAATAGGCCACGAAGAGGCCCGCCGCCGTCGAAGGCGCGAGCTTTGCGACGCGGGCGGAGAGGAAGATGACGAGTCCGAACTCGGCGATGATCAGGCCGAAGAAGAGAATCGGGTTCGAATAGATCGCCTGGACGAGCCGCGGCGTGCTCGCGACGAAGTACGCGACCGACGCGGTGATGCCGAGGCCGACGAACATCCATCCGTACACCTTGCGCAGGAACGCGGTGACGCGTTCGGCGGTCGCGACGGTGGTCGTCGTGAAGGCGGAAGCGGGAGTCATGTCAAAACGACCGGACATTTTTCGCTCCTTGGGCGCACCAGGCACCCGTCTGTACAACGAGATCGGAGCGGCGGGGATTCCATTCCCTCCCGGCGAGCCGCCCGACTCTGGGGCGGAGTCTATCGATCTCCCAATGGGATTTTTCTCCCACCCACCGATATTCTCCCGCTCGTGAACGGTCGCCGGGCCGCCTCTCTGCTCTTGATCACCGCCGGACTGGCCCTCTGCGGCGTCGCGGCGAGGCACTATTTCCTCGGCTGGAACGCCCAGAGGGAGGCCCGGGCGACTTTCGAGGCGAGCGAGTCGGCACCCGTCAACCACGAGCTCGAGAACCCCGGGCTCGCGCTCGCCTCCTCCCGGGGCGATCCCGCGTCCCCCTCAGGCATCCCGGCGGGATATCCCTACGGCGAGCCGGTCGCGCGGCTGCGCATCCCGGCGGCGGGAATCGACGCGATCGTCTTCGGCGGGGCCGACCAGGAGATCCTGGAGAAGGGGCCGGGGCACGTTCCCGGCACGGAGCTTCCGGGCCGCTCGACCGACGTCCACAACTGTGTGATCACCGGCCACAGAGACTCGCACTTCCGGCACCTGGGCTGGCTGCGCCCGGGAAGCGAAGTGGACCTGCAGGCCGCGCACGCAACGCGACGCTACAAAGTCGTCTCCCGCGAGATCGTGACGCCGGAGACCGTCCGGGTGCTCGCGCCGACGGCTTCGCCGCGCCTGACTCTGATCACCTGCTATCCGTTCAACTACGTGGGCCCCGCGCCGAAGCGGCTGGTCGTGGTCGCCGAACCGGCCGATCAGTAGGTCGCGGGCGCGATCAAGGCATCCTTCTTGAAGTGCGCCGCTTCATGCGACTCACTTCGCGCTTCCGGCTGCTCCCTGTCCTGATTCTGGCGCTCTCGGTCGGCACGTCGGCCGAAGCCGTCCCGGGAAAAAAGAAAGCCTCGCCCGCCCGGCGGGCTCCGAAGGCCGTTCCGACCCCCGTTCCACTGGATGCGAGCTCCGTCAACGCTTCCGGGATCGGCCACCCGCTCGGGCCGAAGACCCGGGGCCCGGCGGTTCTGCGGGCCCAGATCCTTCTGGCGCGTGCGCATTTCTCCCCGGGCGAGATCGACGGCCGTTCGGGGCTCACGATGCGCAAGGCCGTCGCGGCCTTCCAGAAGGCGCGCGGGTTGAGCCCTACGGGAACGGTCGACGACGACACCTGGCGCGCGCTCGAGACGGACCAGGCGCCCGCTCTCGTCGAGGCGCAGATCACGCCGGAAGACGTGGCGGGACCGTTCACGGCCGTTCCCGAGGACATGATGGAGAAGGCGAAGCTGCCGGCACTGGGCTATAGCTCGGCCCTGGAGGGCCTCGCGGAGAAATACCGCTCGAGCCCTGCATTGCTCAAGGAGTTGAACCCCGGTGTCTCGTTCGAAGAGGCCGGTGCGACGATTCTCGTTCCGAACACGATCCAGCCGCCGCCGGGCCGCGCCGCGAAGGTCGTCGTCTCCAAATCGGAGAGCTCCGTGACCGCTTACGACGCGGACGGAAAGGTCCTCGCCTGGTATCCAGCGACGATCGGCAGCGAGCACGATCCGCTCCCGCTCGGGGACTGGAAGATCCAGGGAGTGTCGCGGAATCCTGAGTTCCACTACAACCCCAACCTCTTCTGGGATGCGAAGAGCGGCGACAAGAAGACGACCGTCCCGCCGGGACCGAACAATCCCGTCGGCGTCGCGTGGATCGACCTTTCGAAGCCGCACTACGGCATCCACGGCACGCCCGAGCCCTCTCGCATCGGAAAGAGCGAGAGTCACGGCTGCATACGCCTGACGAACTGGGACGTATGGGAGCTCCAGCAGATGGTCGCGCCGGGGATTCCAGCCATCCTCGAGGAATAGCCGACGCATGCGAACACGCGGAACGCTCCTCTTCCTCGCCGGAGTCGTCACCGGAGCGCTCCTCTTCTATTCGGTTGCATGGAGGACCGGCGCGCTCGTTCCGGGAAACTGGCTGACGCGCACGACGCGGGAATTCGAGACGAGCGCCCCGACGCCGAACGCTCCCCTGAAGCCGATCCCCTTTCCGACGGCGACGCCCGGATCACGCGCGGCCGCCATCGAGAACCCGCTTCCGCTCGCGCCGCCGACGCCAGGAGAGGCCGCCGCGAGCTCGGGCTCCATCGTCTCGAACCCGCTGCCGCTGCCGAGCCTGGCGCCGCTTCTCCTTCCCGTGCGGGGAATCCACGCGGCTGCTTTGAAGGACAATTTCGAGGAAGCGCGAGACGGCGCGCGGCGTCACGAGGCCATCGACATCCTCGCTCCCCGCGGCACTCCCGTCATCGCCGCGGTGGACGGGACGGTCGCGAAGCTCTTCACGAGCCAGGCGGGAGGACTCACGGTTTACGAGTTCGACCCCATGAAGACGTTCAGCTACTACTACGCGCACCTCGACCGGTACGCGCCGGGGCTCGCGGAGGGGCAGGCGCTGAAACGCGGCGACCCGATCGGCGAGGTGGGAACGACGGGCAACGCTCCGAAAAACACGCCGCACCTTCACTTCGCCATCTTCCGGCTGGGCCCCGAAAAGCACTGGTGGCAGGGAGAGCCCGTGAACCCGTACCCGCTCCTCCTGAAGGCGGAGGAGAGGTAAACTGGCGACCCCGCCACCCCATGAACGATCGGAAATACGGCCATCGCGGCTACATGGAGTCCGACCGGAGCGATTCCGGTCCGCGGCGCCCGTCCGGCCCCCGCCCGGATCGTCCCGAAGGCCCGCGGGGCCGCGGCGCTGACCAGAACAAAGCCCTCGTCTTCCAGTGCAAGGCCTGCGGCGAAAAGCTGCGCGATCTCTCGACTCTGACTCCCGATACCAGGTGCGCGAAATGCGGGGCGGACCTTCACGCCTGCGCGCAGTGCGCCAACTTCGATACCTCCGCCCGCTGGGAGTGCTCACGGTGGAAGGAGATCCCTGCGAGGGTCCCGAACAAGAAACTGCGGAACGAGTGCCCCCTGTTCACGCCGGCAAAATCGTTCGACCTGACGGGTTCGAGGGCGACGGAGACGCCGGATTCCTCGCGCGCGGCCTTCGACGCGCTGTTCAAAAAGTAGCCCCGAAAAGGCGGCTTTCCCCCCGACCCGGAACGATTCCTGCACGCTCCTTCCTTTTTCGGAAGGAGGAAACCGGATGAAAGCCAGAGACGTGATGACACGGGACCCGAAGGTGGTCTCGGCGGATCAGTTGGTTTCCGACGCCCTGCGCATCATGCGCGACGAGGACGTCGGGCTCGTCCCGATCACCGAGGGCAACGGGCAGGGGCGCGTCGCCGGAGTGGTGACCGACCGCGACATCGCCCTCCACCTCGGCGAGACGGATCAGAACCCGTCGAGCGTCCAGGTCCGCGACGTGATGACCACCAGGATCGTGCGGGCCGCGCCCGACGACGACATCTCCGACGTCAGCCGCAAGATGGAAGAGTCCCAGATCCGGCGGATCCTCGTCTGCGAGGGCGACCGGCTGGTGGGCGTGATCGCGACGGCCGACCTGGCGCGCGACGCGAAGAAGAAGGACGTGGGGCGGGTCATGGAGAGGATCTCCGAGCCCTGACCTTCAGCCCTCCTGCGCCGCGCCCACCGCGCGGCGCAGGACGCTGCGGAGCATCGGCTGCGTGAGCTTGCCGGTGAACGTGTTCTGCTGACTCGGGTGGTACGTCGAAAAGACGCGGAAACGCCCGAGCGCCGCCTCTGCGCCGTGGGCGAACTTCGGCCGCGGCCGGGGAATCGGCTCGCCGGCGCCGGCAACCAGGGCGAGGCAGGTCTCGAACGCGAGCGCGCCGAGGGCGACGAGCACGCGCGCGGAAGGCATGGCAGCGCGCTCGCGAAGGATGTACTCGCGGCACGCCTCGAATTCCTCCGGAAGCGGCCGGTTGTCCGGGGGCGCGCAGCGCACGGGCGCCGTCAGAAAGGCGCCGGATAGCGCGAGCCCGTCTCCCGGCGCGATCGACTCCGGCTGGTTGGCGAGGCCGACCGCATGGAGAGCTCGAAAGAGAAAGTTTCCCGATTCGTCTCCGGTAAACATTCTTCCGGTCCGGTTCCCGCCATGCGCGGCCGGCGCGAGTCCGACGACCATGATCTTCGCCTCGGGATCGCCGAATGCGGGGACCGGCCTCGCCCAGTACGCCTGGCCGCGAAACCGCTTCGGCGGATGACGAGCGGCCTCTTCACGCCAGAGGACCAGGCGGGGGCAGCGGGTGCAGGCGACGACTTCCGATTCGATCCGCGCGATCGCCCGGGCCCGGGTACCGCGCGCCGTCACTTCTTGGCGGGAAGCCCCTCGGGAACTCCCATCTGCTTCCACCGCTTCTTGTTCTGCTCCCACTCCTCGAGAGCGCGCTTGCGGTTCTCGGCGGCGGCGGCCGCCCGGCGGTCGTCTTCGGATTCTTCCTTGTCGGCCGGTTGGGGCGGTTTCGCGTCGCTCATGCGCGAACGATTGTAGCGGCGGCGCTATTGCACCACCAGGATTCCCGTCATCGAAGCGTGCTGCTGCGGGTCGCCTCCGCAGTTGTTGTTCGTGCACTGGAAGGGATACGTGCCTCTCTGGAACGGCTGCGGCGTGAAGACCTCCGTCACGTAGTCGCGGCCCGGTGAGATCGTCGCTCCAGGCGACCCCGATATGCCGAGGTCCGAGATCCCCGTGAAACCGTGGTTCGGCTCCGTGACACCCGCCGGATCGACGTTGTGGAAGCGAAGGCGGTAGGGAGTCCCCACCGAAAGGACCAGCGGCGGAGCGTTCGCGCCTCCGGGCGAGAACTCCCATGCCTTGGTGTCGATGCGGACCTCCGTCACGTTCGAAGGAGTCGCCGTCGGCACGAAGCCGCCGGTGTCGAACTGGCCCGACTCCTTGGTCGGGTCTCCGCTCAGGTCCTTGCTGTACGTTTTGACGATCCCCGTCGAAGCCTCCCGCACCGACAGCGTGAACTCGAGGTCCGTCATCGTTCCGTAGAAGACCCAGTAGTTCTGGCCGATCCCCGAAGCGTCCACCATCTTCACGATGAGCTCGGGATTGCCGGCGTTTCCGGAGAGCGTGGGCAGCGCGAAATACCCGTAGACGTCGTTCTGACCGAGAACCACGCCCGTGCCGCTGTTGCCCGTGCGCGGATCGCGCGCGGAGAGAGTCAGGTCGAAAGGATGCGCCGCGATCAGCCGGAGCACCCCGGCGGCCGTCACGGTGATCGGGGCGGTCGCGCTCGCGGATCCCGACGCGTTCGAGACGGTGAGGCGCACGACGTAGGTCCCCTCCGTTCTCCAGGCGTGCGAGGGATTCCTGTCCGTCGAACCGGTTCCGTCGCCGAAGTCCCACGTCCACGACGACGGAGAGCCCGTGCTGGTGTCCGCGAAGGAGACGAGCGAGTTGACGGCGGGACTGGCCGTGGAAGGGGAAAACGACGGCGACGGAGCGGCGGTGGCGAGGCCCAACACCGCGGCGAGTCCCGCCGCGGCGAGGAGCACGAGCGCTCCCGGGGCGGCGGCATGGCCGGAGAAGGGTCGACCCATGGGAGGAATCATAGGCGCGTCATTGGACGCTCGCCGAGCCCGACCCGTTGACGCGCCCATCTTCGAAAAAGGCACCGGGCGGCCGGAGCTCGGCCGCCCGGCGGAGGGAAACGATCAGCGCGTGACGACGATGCGACCAATCATGTCGTCATGGCCGATACCGCAGCCTGAGTTCGAGCAGTTGAACGAGAAGGTCCCCGCCTGTGTCGGCGTGAACGTCCGCGTCACGAATACCGTCGGCGGGCTCCCGCTCGGGGTCAGATCCGCTCCGGAGAGCCCCAGGGCCGGAATGCCCGAGAAACCGTGGGGGTCCGCCCGGGGCGGATCGCTGTCGGAGATCCGAAGCTGATACGTCGTCCCGACCTTCGCGTTGAACGTCGACCCGCCGCCGTTGAAGGTCCACTGGAACTGGCTCGAGTTGAGGGTGACGATGACGGGCCCGGATCCGGGAGTCGGCGTTGGAGACGGAGCAGGCCCGACGGTCGGCGTGGCCGTGGGGAGGAAGCCCGAGGTGTCGAACTGGCCGCACGGCTTTCCCACGTCCTTCGAGTACGTCTTCACGACACCGGTCGCGTTCTCCTTGACGTTCAACGTGTACTCGAGATCGGTCATGCACCCGTAGAACACCCAGTAGTTCTGGCCGATCGCCGTCGCGTCGACCATCTTCACGATGACCTCGGGGTTGCCTGCATTGCCGGAGACGGCCGGAATGCTGAAGTAGCCGTACACGTCGTTCTGTCCGATGACCGTGCCGGAGCCGGTGTTGCCGGTGCGGGGGTCGCGGGCGGAGAGCGTCAGGTCGAAGGTGTGCGCCGCGTTCAGGCGCAGCACCGTCGAGGGCGTCACGGTGATCGCGAGCGTCGCGCTCGAGGGGCCGGACGCGTTCGACGCGGTGAGACGGACGGTGAACGAGCCCGGGTTCGCGTAGACGTGCGTCGGGTTCTGCTGCGTGGAGGAGCCGCCGTCGCCGAAGTCCCAGGCCCAACTGGTCGGACCGCCCGCGGAAGTGTCGGTGAATGCGACGACGGAGCTCGCCGCGGGGTTCGGAGTCGAGACGGTGAACGACGCGGCGGGAGCGTTCAGCGCCGTGACGGCGGCGAACACGGTGAACCCCACCACGGCGAGGGCTTTGTAGAGGGTGGACATGGACAGGGAAGTCATAACACCTCGGATTGGACGATCGAGACCGGCAGGACGGATGACATGAGTTTCACCGGCTCAGTGCGCCGCGAATCCGGTCGTGTCGAACTGCCCCGACGGGACGGCGGGGTCCTGGACGTAGTTCTTGACGATGCCGGTCGCGTTCTCCTTCACGGCCAGGGTGAACTCGAGGTCCGTCATGGAGCCGTAGAACACCCAGTAATTCTGGCCGATCCCCGTGGCGTCGACCATCTTCACGATGATCTCCGGGTTGCCGGCGTTGCCGGACAGAGTCGGGAGGCTGAAGTAGCCGTACACGTCGTTCTGCCCGATCACCTTACCGACGCCCGTGTTGCCGGTGCGGGGGTCGCGCGCGGAGAGCGTGAGGTCGAAGCTGTGCGCCGCATTCAGACGCAGCACCGTCTCGGGAGTGACCGTCACGTCCATCGTGGCGCTCGCGCTTCCCGAGCCGTTCGCTGCGGTGAGGCGGACCGTGAACGCGCCCGGGGAGGAGTACACGTGGCCGGGGTTCTGCTCGGTCGCGTGCGTGCCGTCGCCAAAGTCCCAGTTCCAGGACGTCGGCGCTCCGCCGGACGTGTCGGTGAAAAGAATGAGGGAGCCCGCCGCGGGATTCGGCGTCGAGGCGGTGAACGCCGCCGAAGGGGCGGCCGGCGCGAGAGCCCCCGCGACCGAAGCGAGGATCGACAGGACCGGAATCGCCAGAGTCTGGAAGGCGCCTGAGAGGTTCATACACCCCGAACATATGGGTCCGGCCGCGAGCGGGGTTCCGAATTTAGGTCTGCTTAAACTCTTCGTCCTTCAGCAGTTCTTAACGATTCCGGAGCGCGATCCATATAATCCACGCCCTCCGTGAGTTCCGTCGAAAGTCAGCTCGAGCTCCTGCGCCGCGGCGCCGTCGATCTCATCGACGAGAAGGACCTCGCGCGAAAAATTTCGCGCGGTCCGGTAACGGTGAAGGTCGGATTCGATCCGTCCGCTCCCGACATCCACCTCGGGCACACCGTGGTGCTTCGCAAGATGCGCCACTTCCAGGACCTCGGCCACCGCGTCGTTTTCGTGATCGGCGACTTCACGGGAATGATCGGCGATCCGTCCGGAAAGAAGACGACGCGGCCGCAGCTCACCCGGCCCGAGGTCGAAGCGAACGCGAAGACGTACACGGATCAGGCGTTCAAGATCCTCGATCCCGGCAGGACGGTCGTGGAATTCAACAGCCGATGGCTCTCCCCGCTCGGGTCGGAAGGAATGATCCGGCTCGCCGCCCGCATCACGGTCGCGCGCATCCTCGAGCGCGACGATTTCCAGAAGCGATGGAAGGCGCAGCAGCCGATCGCGCTGCACGAGCTCCTCTATCCGCTCGCGCAGGGCTACGACTCCGTCGCCCTCAAGGCGGACGTAGAGCTCGGCGGGACGGACCAGCTCTTCAACCTGCTCGTCGGACGCGACCTCATGCGGGAAGAAGGGCTCGAGCCGCAAGTGGTGCTCACTTTGCCGCTGCTCGTCGGCCTGGACGGGACCGAGAAGATGTCGAAGTCCCTCGGCAACGCGATCGGAGTCCAGGAGCCTCCCTCCGAGATCTACGGAAAGCTCATGTCGATTCCCGACGCGCTCCTCTGGCAGTACTACGAGCTCCTGACGGACGTGCCTTCAGCGGAGATCGCCGCGATGAAGCGGGCCATCGAAGCCGGCGGCAACCCGCGCGACGCGAAGGCGGCGCTCGCACGCAACATCACCGCGCAGTTCCACGGGACCGACGCGGCCACGAGAGCGGAGGAGGACTTCCGGCGGGCGTTCTCCCGCGGAGAGATCCCCGAGGACATCGAGACAAGCGAGGCGTCTCCCGCGGACCCCGCGGCGGCGCGGGTCCTGGTCGCACTCGGCCTCGCCGCCTCGATGCGAGAGGCCCGCCGGAAGGTCGCCGAAGGCGCGCTGTCGGTCTACGAGGCCGGGCAGCCGCGAACGGTGAAGAACCCCGACGAAGCGCTGGACGTCTCCTCCGAGGTCATCCTCAGGCTGGGCAGGAAGTTCCGCCGCGTGGTCTGGACGAGGGCCTGAACCGCCCCCGGACCCTCACCGGCCCGCCGTCTCGTCGGCTTCGTCGGGCGGCCTCTTCGGATGCAGCAGATACGCAGCCGCGACGACGAGACCCGTGCCCGCGTGGATCCACCCCGTCCAGCGCCGCGCCGCGTCTCCCGTGAGCACCGGGATCAGGTAACCGGAAAGCACGACCGCAAAGGACCAGAAGAGGACGATGCCTCCGGTGTGCCGCCCTTCGCGGTCCCCTCGCTTCCAGCGCGCGAGCGCGTGCCGCCGGAACACGAGCCCGAGCGCGAACACCGCCAGCGGAGCGACGAGCAGGTGCGCCGCGAGCACGGAGGGCTGCCACGGATGTCCGAGGCGCGACTCCGGATCGGGGTTGTGCGCGAAGTACTTGAGGATCCCGTAGAAGATCCCCGTTGCCGACACGAGCGCCCACGCCGCGTGGTTGATCCACGCGTCCCACCGTTTCACGGTTTTCCTCCCGGCGGATGGAGCGCGCGGTGGATCGCGAGCACCCGCCGGGCCGCTTCCGTGGTCGCGCGCGCCGTGAGCGTCGCTCCCGAGACGGCATGAATTCCCCGCCGCATCGCGAGCTCGTCGTCGAGCGCGCGCCCGGAGAACTGCGCGTACCACCGCTCCCGCGGGAGGTACTCCTCCGGCTCCGAGAACGACAGCACCTCGATGCGCCCGATCGTGCCGCCCGGCAGCACGAGGATCATCAGCGTCTCCGCCTGAGTACGGACGACGTGCGTGTCGAAGTAGGCGGTGCCGAGCTCGCGGCCTTCCCGGGTTCCCACGTAACAGGTGACGAGCGCGCCTGGAGCGCGGTCGGACTCCGTTTCTTTCTGGACCGCCTTCTGCTGCGCGGTGGTCAGGAAGACCGTCCGCCGCTCGATCGCCGCTCCTGCCGGGAACGCCAGGCGCAGCGCTTCCTGCTGGGAAAGGAAGACCTTCCCCGCGGCCGCGCCCGCGGTGAGCAGAAGCACGACCGCACCGGCCGCGGTCAGAACACGTAGCCGAGCGCCGCGTTCCACTGATTCACTCCCGTCGAGGCGCGGTTCTCGCGCCGTTGCCAGTCCGCCTTGAACACGAGCTGCTCGATCGGCCTGAAGGCAACCCCGACCGTCCAGACGTTCGCGTCGTTCTCCGGATTGCGCGCGTACCCCGCTGGGACGCGAGCCTGCGTATCGAACCGCTCGTATCGCACGAACGGCAGCAGCGCCGCGCGAGAGCCCGCGCGCAGGCTCAACACGTCGAACGCGGCCTGCAGGTACCAGCCGCGCTGCCGGCTCCCGATCGCCTCTTCCCCGGTGAACCCGAGCGCCTCGTTGAGCAGGTCCGCGTCGCCGACGTGAGAATCGGCGTAGAGCCCGCGCAGCCACAGCCCGCGCCAGCGCCAGTCCGCGTGGGCGTCCCAGACCGTCGTGAGCGCGCCGACTCCGCGCCCGGAAGGCGTCACGAGACCTTGCCCCGCCTTCCCCGAAAAAAACGAGGCCCCGACGAGGAGCCCGGGCGTGCCCGTGTAGTCGAGGCGGCCCGTCACGGCCCAGTTCTTCGCCCGCGCCTCGGACCCTTCCTGGCGGCCCTCGCGTATCCCCTCTTCCGCGGTGTAGCCCGCCGCGTTCAAGCCGTTCACCAGATAGCCCGCGTAGCTCACGGGCCCCGCCTCGCCGTAAACGCCGGCGCCGATCTCACGCCAGGTGGTGGGCAGGATGCGCTGCTCGACGTCGGGGCGCATCGCTCCCGGGAAAGTCGTCGGCTCGTGAAGGAGGTTGACGAGGCCCATCGGAATCAGCACGAGCCCAGCCCGCGCGTTCACGGCGCGCGAATGGACGTAATCGACGTACGCGAACTCGACTTCCGCCTCGCCGCCCTTGTCCGACGCGACGACGGCGTTCTCGTACTCGAGCTCGCTGTTGAAGACCCAGTGCGCGTCGAACTTGTAGCCTATGTAGACAACGGCGCGCAGCAGCGTGACCTGATCCTCCGCGAGCGACGGCTCTCCGTTCTGGTTCGTCCGCGAGAAGTTCTGGTACAGCGTCTCGCCGTAACCACCGATCGAAACTCCGGGCTTCGCGCCGTACACCTTCGCAGCCGCGGGGCCGATGCCTCGCCGGGCGGCGTCCGACGCGGGGGCCGGGGCGGCGGCTTCGCCGAGCTTCAGCTGCTCGATCTCCGCCGCCAGGATCCCGATCTGACGCTCGAGCTCGGCGAGCCGCGCCGAATCTGCGGGCGAAGCCTTGGCCGCCGCAAGCTCCCGTCGGGTCTCCTGAAGGAGCTTCTCGAGCCTCTCGAGGCGTTGCTCGAGAGTGCCCGGAGCGGGTGTGCTTTGCGCGGGCGGTTCGTCGATTGATGATGAAGAGGCGGCGGCCGGCAGCGAACCAAGGGAGACCAGAGACACGAGACCGGCCAGAAGCACGCGAGCCGAGCGAATCATCGTTCCTCCACATGATGGAAGTGCAAGCCCGGAGTGGCGACGGCTCTGGGCCGGCCGCCGTCCGCGATCAGAAAGAGCGCTTCATTCGGAAATCCGGCGCGGCGAAGCTCGCCCGAAAGAGTCAGTCCCTGCTCCGGACCCAGGACGAAAAACGCGGTGGAGAGAATGTCCGCCGCGAGGCCCGACGGCGCGACGGCCGTCGCGGAGCCGAAATCCGGAGCGGGCCTGCCGGTCCGGGGATCGAGGATGTGGCCGATGCGCCTGCCTGCGACGAGGCGGAAGCGCTCGGAGTTTCCCGAGGTGGACACGGAGGCGTCCTCGACGTCGAGCCATCCCGTGATGCGCCGGCGCTCGACTGGATCAGCGATGTCGACCCGAGAGGCCCCGAGCACCATCACCTGACCGCCCAGATCGACCGTGGCGCGCCGAACGCTCGCCCGCGCGAGCTCCTGCCGAGCGCGATCGAGCGCGTAGCCCTTCGCCCACGCGCCCTCGTCGAGGGACGCATCGGATCTCGTGCGCGAGGCGTATCCGGCGCCCTCCGCCAGGGCAAACCCTCGCCACCCGGTCGCGGACAACGCGCGAGAGAGCGCGGTCTCGTCGGGGACCCGTCCCTCGCCGCGCAGATCCCATGCGCGCACGAGGGGCAGAACCGTGGGGTCGAAGGCTCCCTTCGTGCGCGAGCTCCACGCGCGCAGCTCGCGAAGGAGCGAGGCGACCTCGTCCGTCAGCTCGATCGGCTGTCCCGCGGGAACACGGTTCAGCCGGTCGAGAACGCCGCCGGGCTTCCAGGTCGAGAGCAGATCTTCGACGCGGGCGATCTCCCGCGCGGCGGCTTCGCTCGCGTCGAGCGCGCGGGCGCGGTCGGGCGACTCGACACGGATCGAGAGCGTGGTGCCCATCGCGGCGAGCCGCCGCTCGACGGCGCCGCTGCGGGGGGCGACAGAAGCCGGCACGTCGGTCGTGATAAGACAGAGACTCAGTCTCAACGCGATTTCGGATGTGCCCAGCAATCTGGCTTTCATGGGCTCAGCGCGGGGAGGGGACGGGGCGAAGCCGTCGCGGTCCACCCCGTGCTCGAAGCGGCTCGCCCTCCACCGACTTCGCGTGCTCGCGGGCGGCGCGGGGGCGGCACTGGCGGCAGATCCCGCGGAGCTGATGGCTGTGAGAAAGCGCGAGGAATCCGTAGCGCTCGCAGACTTCGTCCTGCAGGTTCTCGATCGCCGGCTCGAAGAACTCGATGACACGCCCGCATTCGTTGCAGATCAGGTGATCGTGGTGCTCCCCTGCCCGGAGCCGCTCGTAGCGATACCCCGTGTCGCCGATCCGAACGCGTCCGACGATTCCGGAGTCGACGAGCAGGTCGAGCGTGCGGTAGATCGTCGCTCGCGAGATCTTCTTGTGCTTCGTCCGCAGCCGCACGAGAAGCTCGTCGGCTTCCATGTGCTCGTGCCGGGCGAACAGCTCGTCGAAGAGCGCCTGCCGCTCCGACGTGAGCTTCAAGCCTCGACGCTCCAGGTACTTCCGGAAGATCGTCTGTTCCCGGCTGTTCATCGGCGAGTGCTTCCACCGGTCTTCATTTGCGACTGAGTCTCAATTGCAGTATTCTCCCGATCCCCGGCCGGTGTCAAGAAGCCGATAACCCGGGAAGGAGCCCCGCAGACCATGTGGCAGGGATTCACCATCGCGCTGCGCGAAGGCATCGAAGCGTTCCTCATCGTCGCGCTGATTCTTTCGTATCTGAAGCGCACCGGCCGCGCGTCCCTGGCACGCGCCGTTTACCTCGCCACCGCGGTTTCCGTCGTCACCTGCTTCGGAGCGGGCGTCCTCTTCTCGAAGGCCGCCGACCAGTCGCTCTGGGAGGGCATCCTCGCGCTCGTCGCGGCGGCGCTCGTCGGCAGTCTGCTCGTCTACATGAAACGCGTCTCGTCCCGGCTGAAGACGGACATCGCAACGAGGATCGAGTCGAAAGCGCACGACGGCTCGGGCTCGCGCGCGTTCTGGGGCGTCTTCGCCTTCACCTTGATGATGATCACTCGGGAAGGTATGGAGACGGCGCTCCTCGTGACGACGGCGCTCTTTCAGCTGAAGTCCTCGACCGTTCTGCTCGGCCTCGCGTTGGGCCTGGCGGCAGCGATTGCGATCTGCTTCGCATGGTCGCGCCTCGGCCGCGGCGTCGACATCCGCGCGCTGCTGAACGTCTCGTCCGTCTTCCTCTCGATCTTCCTGGTGCAGCTGCTGCTCTACGGCGTGCACGAGCTCGCGGAAGCGCGGGTCTTCCCCTCTTCTCAGGCGGTTCACGACGCGACGGAGATCCTCGGGCCCGATGGATTGATCGGGCACCTGCTCGCCTACTCGCTCGCGGTGATCCCGACCGTCTGGCTGGCGGCGTTGTGGATCAAGCGGCGGGCGCACGCTCGCGAACTGGCGGGGGCAGGAAAAGCGGCTTAAGCGGCAAGTTCACCGCTAACCTGTCCCATCCGCTCGCGGCGGAAGGAGTCTCCCGACCGAAGGGAGGGAGGAGCCTTCCGCCGCGGGAGGCGGAGCGAAGCAAAGCGCAGCGCAGCCGACGTGTTTACAGCTCGTTGACCGACCTCTGCGAGAAGAACAGGTTCGGGAACGCCTGCCGGAAATAGTTCGAGACGTCCGTCACCAGGCGGTTGTCTCCGTTCTTCCAACCCGGATCCCGGAAGCGGTACTCGTCGCCCGTGTAAGTGACGAAGCCGACTTCCAGGCACAGGTTCTGGTTGGGGCGCAGCACGCAGGTGTTGAAGAACTCCTTGACGTTCTTCGCGTAGACCGAAAAGTTCTTGTCCGCGTCTGCGGCTCCCGTGAAGGTGATGGTGTCGCCGTCGACGACGAGACGGCCGACGTTCTTCGTGGTGGTTCCGATGCCCATGAAGCCCCGCCCGACGCGCGACAGCCCGGAAAACTCCGCTTTGCGGGCGACCGCGGCGCCGGCCGTGGTCGCGGCGGGCTGGCCGGACCGCAGCATCTCCGCGATCACGCCTTCGGAGAGTCCCGCCGAGCGCAGCTCCACGATCTCCTGCGTCGTGAGGCCGTAGCTGACTCCTTCCGTGCGGATCTTGTTCAGGATGAAGTCGTCTGAAAGGCCGGCCTGCTTCAGCCGGAGCACGTCCTGGTACGGGCGCGCCGGAGCGGCCGGAGCCGCCGGCTGCGGCGGAACGACGGACGCCGGAGGAGGTGCGGACGCCGACGGAGCGGCAGCCGGCGCGGGCGACGTCGTCGGCTCGAGCGCCGAAGGCGCGGGAGCCGCGGAGGAAGCGGGAGGCGGCGCGGAGACGACCGGGGCCGGCGCGGGCGGCGCAGGTGCGGGCGCAGGCGCAGGCGCAGGCGCGGGAGCCGACGTAGGCGCAGGGGCGGGAGCCGTCGAGGACGTGCCGGCGCCGGAAGTCGACCGGCGGGAGGGACCGGGTGCCGGACCGGCGGTGCGGCACGCCCACACCGCGACGAGCGAGGAAACGAGCACCACCCGGGGGAGCGTTCGCATCGGGATCTCCTTTCGCATTCCGTCTATGACCTGAATTCTTCCATGCCCTGCCCGGTAACGTCCGGGCCTGGAACTTGCTCATCACTCAGCGGGCGCGAGCGCCCGTGGAGGACCTATGAAGTGGATGGGAGTCTATCTGCTCGGCTACGGTCTGCTCGTAATCGGCGCGCTCCTCGCGCTGTGGAAGACCGGCGTCCTCGCCTCGATCGGGCCGTTCTGGGTCGCCGTCGGCCTCGTCGTGGCGCTCGGCCTCGGGATCATGATCGCGGTGTCGAACAGCGGACGGAAGGAAAACATCACCATCGACCGGGGGAACTAGCTCGCCGCGCGATGTGACTGATCGGAAAAGGGTTAGTCGGCGGCCGGCCACGGACGCCAGCTCGTTCTCCCGTGGCCGAAGTCGAACTTTTCGGGGTGGAGCATCTCCGCGAACATCTCCAGGGACTCGACGAGCCGCGGACCGGGACGGTTGAAGAACTGATTCCCGTCGGCCAGAAAGAGGCGGCCCTCGAGCGCCGCGCGCGTGCCGGCCAGACCGGATGCCTCCGCCAGGCGGCGCATTTCCGACTCGGTCCTCTCGAGGGAAAACCCACAGGGGAAGACGGCGATCACATCCGGATCGAGCGCGTCGAGCGCGCCCGTTTCGAGCCATGGCGAGTGCCGCCCCGTCTCGCCCGCCAGGTTCTCGCCGCCCGCCATTTCGATCATCTGGGGAATCCAGTTGCCAGCGGCCATCAACGGAGCGAGCCACTCGATCGTCAGGACGCGCGGCCTCGGTAGCGGGGCGGCAGCGGCGGCGATGCCGTTCATCCGCGCACGGAGACGCGAGGTCACCCCGGTTCCGCGCGCCGGGACGGCGAGAGATGCAGCGACGCGCTCCATGTCCTCCAGCGCCTGCGCGAGGGTGCTCGCGCCGAGCGCCACGATTTCTGCGGCAGCGGTCGCGGAGCCGTGAACGGCGGCGCGAACGTCCCCGAGGCTGACCGCACACACTTCGCAGTGGACCTGCGTGACGATGTGGGTGGGACGGAGAGACTCGAGTAGCTCCGCGTCGACGCTGTAAACCGACGCGGCCTCGGCGAGCTGCCTCCCGACGCGCGCGTGGATCTCCTCGCTCGACC
>DASQJK010000047.1:0-19740 GCA_035631095.1 Thermoanaerobaculia bacterium | reverse complement strand
GCGTTGGCGGACTGCAGGTCCGGGAAGATGAGGACGTTCGGCCGCCGCACGGTGGACCACGGATAGTCACCCTCGAGCATCTCCGGCACTACGGCGGTGTCGGCCTGCATCTCACCGTCGATCTGCAGGTCGGGGCGGGTGCGCTTGACGATCTCGACGGCGCGCCGGACCTTCAGCGCCTTCTCGTGGGAGTTGGATCCGAAGTTGGAGAACGCGATCATCGCGATACGAGGCTCGATGTCGAAGCGGCAGACCGCGTCCGCAGAGAGCGTCGCGATCTCCGCGAGCTCCTCCGCCGTCGGGTCGATGTTCACCGTCGTGTCGGCGAAGAAGAAGCTCCGGTCCTTCAGGATCAGGATGTAGAGACCCGACACTCGCTGCACCCCGGGAGCCGTCCCCACGATCTGGAGCGCGGGGCGGATCGTGTCGGAGTAGTACTGCGTGAGACCGGAGATGACGCCGTCTGCCTCTCCCGCGTCGAGCATGAGAGGCCCGAAGTAGTTCCGGATGCGGGCGAGCTTCTTCGCGTCTTCCGAAGTGACGCCCGAGCGCCGGCGCAGCTCCTCGAGCCGGACCGCGTACTGGGGAAGCCGGTCCGACGTCTCGGTATGAATGAAGTCGATCTTGTCCATCGGGAGCTGGAACTCGCGCGCCTGTTCGAGGATGCGGCCCTCGCGGGCGAGAAGGATCGGTCGGCAGATCCCTTCCTCCGCGAGGATTTTCGCGGCGCGCAGAACCTTGGGGTGCTCGCCTTCCGGAAAGACGATGCGCTTCGGCTTGTGGCGGGCCTTCTGGATGACGGCGTTCATGATCCCGGCGGAACGCGAGATCATCGACTCGAGCCGGCGAAGGTACGCCGCCATGTCCGTGATCGGCTTGCGCGCCACGCCCGACCGCATCGCGGCTTCCGCCACAGCCGGGGCGACCCAGAGGAGCACTCTGTGGTCGAACGGCTTGGGAATCAGGTACTCCCGCCCGAAACGGAAGCTCTGCCCACCGTAGGCCTTCGAGACGGAATCCGGGACGTCCATCTTGGCGAGAGCGGCGAGCGCCTGGGAAGCGGCCTTTTTCATTTCCTCGTTGATCTCCGTCGCGGCGACGTCGAGAGCGCCGCGGAAGATGAACGGGAAGCCGAGCACGTTGTTGACCTGGTTCGGATAGTCGCTTCGCCCCGTGGCCATGATGACGTCGGGCCGGGCGGCCTTCGCCTCTTCGGGCGTGATCTCCGGGTCCGGGTTCGCGAGCGCGAAGACGATCGGGTCGCGCGCCATCCCCGTCAGCATCTCGCCGGTGACGGTCCCCTTGGCGGAGAGTCCCACGAGGACGTCCGCCCCGCGAAGCGCGTCGGTGAGCGTTCGCTCCTCGGTCTCGACGGCGAACTGCGCCTTGTACGGATTCATGTCTTTGGTCCGGCCGACGTAGATCACGCCGCCTTTGTCCACGAGGCGCAGGTTCGCACGCGCGACGCCGTACGACAGATAGAGCTTCGCGCAGGCGATCGCCGACGCGCCGGCTCCCATGAAGACGACCTTCGCCTCGCCGATCTTCTTTCCGACGATGTCGAGGGCGTTTAAGAGCGCCGCGGCCGAGATGATCGCGGTGCCGTGCTGGTCATCGTGGAAGACCGGGATCTTCATCCGCTTGCGAAGCGCCTCTTCGATCTCGAAGCACTCGGGAGACTTGATGTCCTCGAGGTTGATCCCTCCGAACGTGGGCTCCAGACGCGCGACCGTCTCGATGAACGTCTTCGGATCGGTTTCCGCGACCTCGATGTCGAACACGTCGATGTCGGCGAACCTCTTGAAGAGGACGCCCTTGCCTTCCATGACCGGCTTCGACGCGAGGGGGCCGATGTTGCCGAGGCCGAGGACCGCGGTTCCGTTCGAGATCACACCGACGAGGTTGCCCTTCGACGTGTACTCGTAGACCTTCTCCGGGTCCTTTTCGATCTCGAGGCACGGCACCGCGACACCGGGGCTGTACGCGAGCGAGAGGTCTTCCTGGGTTCGTGTGGGTTTGGTCGGAAGGACCTCGATCTTGCCCTTGCGTCCGCGTGAGTGGTACTCGAGCGCCTCTTCGGGTGTCGTCTTTCTCATCGTGCCCCCGCCCCGGCGGGCTCGGCGGCGAGGCCGGCGAGCTCCGCGCGAACTTCGGCGACCGCCGCGACAGCGGAAGCCCTGGCGATGACGCGCGTCTTCTTGTCGCGCCGCGTCACTACCTCGACGTTGCCTTCCTTGAGCGCCCGGCCGCCGACGTTCACGCGGATGGGAAACCCGAGGAGGTCCGCGTCCTTGAACTTCACACCGGGCCGTTCATCGCGGTCGTCGTAAAACACCTCGAAGCCGGCGGCGGCGAGCTCCTGATAGACGGCATCGGCGACCGACCGCACCGTCTCGTCTGCCGCGTTCAGCGACACGAGCTCCACTTCGAACGGAGCCAGGGCGAGTGGCCAGACGATCCCGTCGGCATCATGGTGCTGCTCGACCGCCGACGCCATCGTGCGGCCGACGCCGATCCCGTATGTCCCCATCACGGCCGGGCGCGTGTCACCCTTCTCGTCTGTGAACTCGCACTTCATCGCGACGGAATACTTCGTGCCGAGCTTGAAGATGTGCCCCACCTCGATCCCGCGCGCGATCTCGAGCGGATTGCCGCAGCGGACGCACGGATCCCCTGCGCGAGCCTGGGCAAACGATGCCCAATCGGAAACCGGAGCGTCCCGCTCGAGGGCGAACCCGCGCACGTGCCAGTCGCGCCGCCCGGCTCCGGTGACGGCGTTCACGGCTCCGCGGACGGACTCGTCGGCGATCACGCGGATTCCGGCCGGCAGCCGGTGAGGACCTACGAACCCGACGGGAGCGCCCGTGGCCGGCTCGACCTTTTCCTCGGACGCGAGCGCCAGTCGCTCGACCCCGAGAGCGTGCTTCAGCGCCACTTCGTTCGCATCGAGATCCCCGCGGAGGAGCGCGACGGCGAAGCCCTTCTCGGTCTCGTAGACGAGGCACTTGATCATGCGCGAGGCCGTGATGCCCAGAAACTCGACTACGGTGTCGATCCCGCCGCGGCCGGGCGTCTCGACGTCCTGCAGTCCCGTCACCGTCTCGTCCTCCCACGGAGATGGGCGCGGTCCCGTGGTCGCCTTCTCGAGGTTGGCGCCGTAGCCGCACGAGGCGCAGCGCACGACCGCATCCTCTCCCGTCTCGGCGAGCACCATGAATTCCTGAGAGGCGCTTCCGCCGATCGCGCCCGAATCGGCTTCGACGACGGTGAAGTCGAGGCCGCACCGTTGGAAGATCCGCCGGTATGCCGCGTCCTGAGCGCGATAGGACCGGTCGAGCCCTTCGACGTCGGCGTCGAAGGAGTAGCCGTCGTACATCAGGAACTCGCGGCCGCGCATGAGGCCGAAGCGCGGGCGGATCTCGTCGCGGAATTTCGTGCGGATCTGGTACAGCGTCACCGGAAGCTGCCGGTACGAGGTGATGCCGGAGCGCACGAGTGTCGTGACCGCCTCTTCCGCCGTCGGAGCGAGGCAGTACTCCCCCTCTTTGCGGTCGTTCAAGTGAAACAGAATTCCTTCCGAGGCGTATCGCGCCCAGCGTCCGCTCTCTTCCCAGAGCTCGCGGGGCTGGAGGATCGGCAGCTCGAGCTCCAGCGCGCCGGAGCGATCCATCTCCTCGCGCACGATCGTCTCGGTCTTCCGGTGGGCGCGCAGACCCATCGGGGTCAGCGTGTAGATGCCGGCGGCGACCCGCCGCATCATGCCGGCGCGCGTCAGGAGGACGTGGGAAACGGCGTCCGCATCGGCCGGCACTTCCCGGACCGTCTGGAGAAAAAACCTGGACCAGCGCATCGTGAGGGAAGGGAACATAACAGCTTCGGCGAGGCCCGCGCGAGATTCGATCTCACCCCTTCCCGCGGTTCACCGCCTCGCTTTTCTTTCTCGTTCCGAACTTCTCCGCGAGGCGGATGTTGGATCGGACCTGCTGGAGCATCCGGTCTTCGAGCGCCCCGCCGCGGGCGACCGTTTTCGCTTTGTTGAAGGCCGCCTTCGCTTCCTCGGAGCGCCCCGCCGCGAGGTAGGCCATCCCGAGGTGGTGGAACGTGGTCGGCTGGGCCGCCCGCTCGCTCGACTTGCGCAGGCAGTCGATCGCCCGCTCGAATTCGTGCCGCTTGTAGTGCACCCAGCCGAGCGCCGCGAGCGGATAGGGCTTCAGCTCGTCCGGCGCGGCGGAAAGAGCGCGGCCCGCGTAATCGAGCGCAGAGTCGAGGTCCTCTCCCGAATCGGCCAGCGTGGTCGCGAGCTCGTAGTAGCCGACCGCCTGCGAAGTCTTCGACGGATGCGCCTCGATGAACTCCCGCACGAAGCGCGTGGCCTCCTTCATGTTGCCTTCCGCGCGCAGAGACTCCGCGGCGGTCGAGCACGCGGCCGCCGCGACGACGTCCTCCGGATCGGAAGCGAGCACTTCGCGGCAGGCGGCGATCGCCTCCTGCCAGAGCCCCAGGGACGCTGCCAGGAGGGCGAACGAAATGCGGATCGTCGCGTTCTCCGGCTCCGCGTCCATCGCCTTCCGATAGAGCCCGTGCGCGCGGCGCAGCATCCCGCGCGAGACGGCCTCTTCGGCTTCCCGGTACGCGTCGGCGGCGGGCCCGGCGACCCGAGGCAGCGCGTAGCGGCTGCGCCGCTCGAGGAGGCGTACGGCTTCCTGATACTCGAGGCGCTTCGGGTTCTTGTCGAGAGCCTGCTGGAAACAGTCGAGCGCCCGCTTCGTCCAGTTCTTCTCGAGATAGCACAGTCCGAGCTGGAAGACGGCCTCTTCGGAATCGGGCTGCGTGCGGCGGGCTTCTTCGAAGACCTGGATCGCGCGGCCGAGCTCGCCTTTCTCGCGAAGCACCGTCCCGAGGAGGACCTGCGCCGAGATCACCGGCGCGGCATCGATCGCGCGCCGGAGCTCCCGCTCGGCATCGCCCCACTTCCCGCCGTTCGAATAGAGGGCCCCGAGCGCGAAGTGCGGAAGGAACGCCTCCGGCTTGCGCTCGATCGCGCGCTTCAGGAGCCCTTCCGCGGTCGGCGCGTCGCCCTCTTCCGAGGCCGAGATCCCCGAGTAGACGAGCGACTCGAAGTGATCCGGATCGACGGCGAGGATGCGCTTGAAGTAAGAGGAGGCGCGCTCGAGATCTCCCGCGGAGAAGTGCGTCTCGGCAAGGTAGAAGCCGAGCTCGACGTTGCGGCGGTCGGCCCGGAACAGGTCCTCGAGCATGCGGACCCCGCGGTCCGAGTCGAGGGCGAGGATCGCGAACTCCGCCTCGCGCAGACGCTTGAGGAACCCCGGCCGGTCGATCCCCGAGTGGCCCGCGACGATGCGGTCCCGCCGCTCGAGAAATCGATCCTTCTTCTCGACCGCCTGCATCCGCTCGTCCATTTTGGTTTCCCAGAGGTCGAGGACCTCCTCGGAGCGGACGGTCCCGGAGCGCTCGAGCGTCTCCTGCAGAGCGAGGATTCCGGTGTGCGCGACGAAAAGGTTCTTCTCGAGGTTGCCGACCGACTCGAGCAGCGTCTTCAGCGCTTCGGCGGTGCGCTTGACGACGTCCTCGAGCGTCGAAATCCTCTCGAGCAGGTGCTCGTCGAACGGGATCTCTTCCTGCGGCTCCCCCGAGTCCTCGACGACGCCGACGCCGGAGAGGACGAGGAGCTTCGAGTGGCAGCGCTCGCAGAGCTCCTCGTCATCCCGGTTCTTGAGCCCGCAGACCTGGCAATACATCAGGGTTTCGCCGGATAGTCGTAAAAACCTTTCCCCGACTTCCTTCCCAGCCATCCCGCGTCGACCATTTTCACGAGCAGCGGACTCGGGCGGTACTTCGGGTCGCCGAAACCCTCCTGGAGCACCCGGAGGATCGCGAGGCAGGTGTCGAGCCCGATGAAGTCGGCGAGGGTCAACGGTCCCATCGGGTGGTTCATCCCGAGCTTCATGATCGTGTCTATGCCCTCCCGCTCCGCCACCCCCTCGCGCAGCGCCTCGATGGCCTCGTTGATCATCGGCATCAGGACGCGGTTCGAGACGAAGCCCGGGTAGTCGTTGCAGGAGGCGGGAGTCTTTCCCATGCGGCGTGCGAGCGTCTCGACGGCGTTCGCCGTGTCGTCGGACGTCGCGATCCCCCGGATGACCTCGACGAGCTCCATGACCGGGACGGGGTTCATGAAGTGCATCCCGATGAAACGGTCCGGCCGCTTCGTGGCGGCCGCGAGCCGCGTGATCGAGATGGACGACGTGTTGGAGGCGAAGATCGTTGCGGGGCCGCAAACTCCGTCGAGCCGGCCGAACAGCTCCTTCTTGGCCGCCTCGTTTTCGACGATCGCTTCGACGACCAGGTCGGCGTCGCCCACCCGGGTCAGGTCCGTCGTCTGCGAGAGCCTCCCCAGCGCGGCCTCCCGCTCGTCCACCGTGCGCTTGCCCTTCGCGATCTCGCGCTCGAAGTTCTTCTCGATCGTCGCCCGCGCTTTGCGCAGAAAAGCGTCCTCCACGTCGAGAAGCACGACGGAGAGGCCCGAGGCGGCCGCCACGTGGGCAATGCCGTTGCCCATCTGGCCGGCGCCGACGACGCCGAGCTTGTCCATTCGAAGCGGACTCTATTGCCGGAGCGGAGGGAACGCAAAGCCGGTCAGGCGGGTATCGCGATCCTGACGCGCGGCGAACCGAACCGCGAAAGAAAGGCGACTCCGACGGCGACGATGGACGCCGCACTCCACACGAGCGGACCGACGACGGGCAGAAGCGAGACGGCCGCAAGCGCGGCGAAGCCGGCGGCGAGAGCCGCGGGCCGCCGCCCGGGCGAAACGTTCTTGAGGATCTTCTGACCCACGAGAAGGAAGAGCGCGGCCATGCCGAACACCTTCGCCACGACGGCGACGCCTGCAAACGCGATGGCGATGGGAAGCGAGAGCGCGGCCGGAAGCAGCGCGAGCGCGGCCGTGGCCGCGAGGAACAGGGTCAGGACCCCGAGCGCTCCGGCGAGGAGCGTTCCGGTCCAGTCCTCTTCCGTGCGCGCCGCGGCACGCGCGAAGGGCGATCCCAGGAAATAGAGGAGCACGAGAGATCCGAGAAGCCAGATCGAGAGCGTGACGAGGCGCACGCCGCGGATCGCGGCCATCCGCGCAGGCTCGTCCCACGGCGCGCGGTGCATCTCCTCGAGGTAAAGACGCAGGAGCGATCCGGGCGTTGAGATCGCTCCGCGCACGGGAGCCGCACGTCCGGCGGGAGCGACGACGTCGCCGCCGAACACGGAGAGATTCCCTTCGACCGAACCGTTCGAGCCGAACCGCGCCGTGCCCCCCCAGACGATCACGTTCCCGGAAACTGGAGCGTCGATGCGGACGTCGGAGAGCACCGCGACCACGTTGCCGGAGACGGGCTCGGAGACCTCGAGGTCGCGCCCGAAGGCGCGCCGCGCGGCGGACACGGGCGCTGGAGCGCCGGAAACGGCCGCAGTCATGAGCAGGACGCCGAGCATCGATGCGATGAGCCTAGCGCACGCGAGTCGCGCGCCGGGCATTCACCCGCGGCGGGGAGAGCGCGCGAGAACGCGCCGCAGCGCGAGGCCTGCCGGAGCGAGAAGGAGGAGCGCGGCGAATCCCCACGTGGACTGCCGCGAGAACGCGTCGGAGAGAGCGCTCCAGGAGTCCGGTGAGGCGGAGAAACCCGCGGCGATGGCGCGGCTCGCGGCCCGCACGAGGGCCGCTGCCGGCGCGAGCGCCGCCAGGGTCACCCCGGCCTGGTCGCCCGCGGAGATCCCGGGCGCCGCGAGGACCCCGATCCCGGCGGCGAACACGGCCGCGGAAAGGGCCGCCGGCCCTGCCCAGAGGCGCAAGTCGCGCCGCTCCCGCCGCGAGAAGGGCCGGATGCGCACGACGCGGGCGGCGAGGTCCGGGCCCGGCCCGGCCATGTTGCCCGTCTCGATCTCCCGCAGGAAGTCCTTCGCCGCCGCCACCAGCCGGGCGCACGAAGGGCAGGAAGCCGCGTGTTCCGCCGCGTCCGGCGCCACAACGGGCGCCTCGCCGCTCGCAAGCGCTTCACAGTCAATGGGATCGAGGCGTTTCGGGCAATCGGTCACGACAGTTCTCCGGCCAACCTCTCCTTCAATACGGCTCTGGCGCGAAAGAGTTTGTTCTTGACGGTCCCGAGAGGCATCGCCTTGACCTCCGCAATCTCTTCATACGAGAGCCCGGTGAAATGCCGCAGCGCAATCAACTCCCGAAACTCCGCCGGCAGGTCCTCGATCGCCTCGGCGATCGCGCGTCCCCGCTCCGTGTTCCGGAGCAGCGCATAGGGGTCGAGCTCCGAGCTCTTGTACTCGGGAGAGGACACCCTGGAGTCTCCCCGGGGATCCGTCGAGTCCAGAGGGACCGTCCGCGGCCGGCGCTTGCGAAGATGATCGATGGCGGCGTTTCCGGCGATGCGGAAGAGCCAGGTCGAGAACTTGTACTCGGGGTTGTAGCGGTCGAGCGCCTGGAAGACCTTCACCAGGATCTCCTGCGAGAGGTCCATCGCATCGTCGCGGCTGCCGATCATCCGCGCGACGTGCGAGAGCACGCGCGCCTGATACCGGCGCACCAGCAGCTCGAAGAGATCCTCTTCGCCGCCGAGAATGCGCCGCACGATCTCGCCGTCTTCGAGAGAGCTCTCTTCTTCCGGCGTTCTCTTCTTCAATCGTGGCCGGCGGCGTCTCCGCGGGTCGATGCGTTATGATTCCGCACCATTCTAATTGGACCGGTTGCGGAGCCGGGAGGAGCGATCTTGATGGAAAAAGCCGTCGCGGAGCCGCAGTTTCCGACGATCGGCGCTTCTCCTCCCCAGGGTGTCGATTCCGCGAATCCGTTCGAAGAGATGATGTCGCGATTCGACGTCGCGGCGCAGAAGCTCGGGCTCGACCCGGGCCTCTACAAGGTGCTGCGGGAACCCGTGCGGGAAACCAAAGTTTCGATCCCGGTCGCCATGGACGACGGCCGCATCGAGGTCTTCATCGGCTATCGGGTCCTTCACAACATCGCCCGCGGCCCGGGCAAGGGCGGCATCCGGTTCGACAAAAACGTCAGCCTCGACGAGGTCCGGGCGCTCGCCGCCTGGATGACGTGGAAGTGCGCCGTCGTCAACATCCCTTTCGGCGGCGCCAAAGGCGGCGTCATCTGCGATCCGGGGACCCTGTCGAGAAGCGAGCTCGAGCGGATCACGCGGCGCTACACGGCCGAACTCATGGACCAGTTCGGGCCGGAGAAAGACGTTCCCGCCCCCGACATGGGTACGAACCCTCAGATGATGGCGTGGATCATGGACACCTATTCGATGCACGCGCGTCATACGGTGACCTCCGTCGTGACCGGCAAGCCGCTCTCCCTGGGCGGATCGCGAGGCCGGGTGGAGGCGACGGGACGGGGCCTCATGCTCATCTGCCGCGAGGCGGCTCCCCTCCGAGGGTTCACGCTCGCCGGCGCCCGGATCGTCGTCCAGGGCTTCGGGAACGTGGGATCGATCGCCGCGCGCATGTGCCACGAAGCCGGAGCGAAGGTGATCGGGGTCTCCGACATCGCCGGCGGAATCCTCGCGCCGGGGGGCCTCGACATGGCGGCCCTGGCGGCGCACTACGAGAAGGCGCGGTCCTTCGACGGCTTCGCCGGCGCGACCAAGATCTCCAACACCGACCTGCTCGAGCTCGACTGCGACATCCTCATTCCCGCCGCGAACGAGAACCAGATCCGGGGGAAAAACGCCGGGAACATCAAGGCGAAGATCATCGTCGAGGGCGCCAACGGGCCCACGACGCAGCGCGCGGACGAGATCCTGAACAAGAACGGCGTCCTCGTGGTCCCGGACATTCTCGCCAACGCGGGCGGCGTGACCGTGTCCTATTTCGAGTGGGTCCAGGACCGCGCCGGCTTCTTCTGGCGCGAGAGCGAGGTCAACGAACGGCTGGAAGACATCATGGTGCAGTCGTTCAAGGACGTCGCGACGATGGCCGAGAAGTACAACGTGAGCTTCCGGATCGCGGCCTACATGCTGGGGATCTCTCGCGTCGCGCACGACACGATGGTGAGAGGGCTCTACGCCTAGAACCCCCTTTCTCCTCTCCCCCGCGCACGGGGGAGAGGCGGGGTGAGGGGGACCGGCTACCGCAGCACGACCCGCGGCTTCACGGCGGGCAGTTCCACCGCAAGCTTCCTCTCGAGCTCCGGCAGCGTGGCCTGAACGGGCTTCCTCCACGCCGCGTCCAATAGAGACACTGTCAGCGTTCTTCCGTGAAGCGACGTCGGCTGGATCTTGCGCGACAGCGGCTCGCCCACGATCTGTCCCCAGCGCGCCTGGAGCCACGTCAACGTCGACTCGCCCTTCGTCGCGCTGCGGAGGAACCCGTCGGCGATCACGTCGAGGCGGGTGAACGAGCTGCGGCTCTTTCCCTTCATGCCTCTTCCCTGCCTCGCTCCCGTCCCGCCTTCTCCGGGGACACGGGATGGAGCGGCTTCTCTCCGGAAAGCACCCGGCGGACGTCCTCGACGACCATCCTCGCCATCTCGCGCCGCGTTTCCACCGTCGCACTGCCCGCGTGGGGCATGAGCACGACACGGTTGTCGTCGAGCAGAGCGGGCGTGACGCCGGGCTCGTGCTCGTAGACGTCGAGGCCCGCTCCGGCCAGCAGCCCCTCGTCGAGCGCGCGCGTGAGCGCGGTTTCCTCGACGAGACCTCCCCGCGCGGTGTTCAGCAGGATGGAGCCCGGCTTCATCTTCAGGAACGTCTCGCGTCCGAAGAGTCCCGACGTCTCTTCGCTCAGCGGGAGGTGAAGCGATACCACGTCGGAGCGCCGCAGCAGCTCGTCGAAGGAGACGCGCGGAGGATCGTCGGGATCGCCCTCCTGGCGGGGCGACCTCCCGAAAGCGATGACGGTCATGCCGAAGGCGCGAGCCCGTCGGGAGACCGCGCGCCCGATGCGCCCCGGTCCCACGATGCCGAGGACCTTTCCCTTGAGGTCGAACCCGAGAAGGAGCTCCGGCTGCCAACCCGAGAATCCTCCCGCCCGCACGAGCCGGTCCCCCTCGAGAAGCCTCCGCGCGAGCGCGAGAAGAAGCGCCATCGTGAGGTCCGCCGTCGCGTCCGTCAGGACGTTCGGCGTGTTGGTGACGACGATCCCTCGCGCCGCGGCCGCCGCGCGGTCGATGTTGTCGACTCCCACAGCGTACTGGCCGATGACCTTGAGCTTCGCGGCGGACCGGATCACCGTCTCCGTGACGGGGTCGGACACGAGCGTGATGAGGGCGTCCGCGTCCGCGGCCTCGGCGGCGAGCTCGAGCTCGGCCGGAGCGTAACCGAGCACGCGGACCTCGAACTCCGGCTCGAGCGTCGAGAGAGACGGCTCCGGAAGGGCTCGCGTCGCGACGATGACGGGCCTCATTTTCCCGCACCGCGTTGCTGGAGCAGCCGTCCTGCGAAGAAGAGCGCGGCGCCGACGCCGAGCAGGGCGAGCTCGCCCCGCACGTTGCCGCCGAACACCCCGACGAAGAATCCAAATCCCGTCACGACGAGGCCCAGGAACTGAAGAGCGCGGGCCACGGCGTACACGGCGGCACTATCGCCCTTCGAGCACGGTCACGCGCAGGATCCGCTCTCCCTGGCCGATCCGCTCGACGACGGGCTGGCCCTCCGCGATCTGTCCGAAGATCGTGTAGAGGGAGTTCAGGTGCGGCTGCGGCGAGTGAGTGACGAACCACTGGCTGCCTCCGGTGTCGGGGCCGGAGAGCGCCATCCCGACCGTTCCCCGCCGGTACTCGAGAGCATTCAATTCGTCGCGAATCTCGTATCCCGGACCGCCGTTTCCCGTCGCGGTGGGGTCGCCGTCCTGGAGGACGAAGTTCGGAACGACGCGATGGATGCGGACTCCGTCGAAATACCGGGCGCGCGCCAGCGTGACGAAGTTCATCACGGTCAGGGGCGCGTCCTGCCCGGCGAGCCGGAAAGTGAATACGCCGGCGGCAGTCTCGACGGCCGCCCGCCAGGGACGCCGCGCCTCCGCGAGGATGGCGAGGTAATCCGCGTGCGTCTTCCCCGTGACGTACTCGGGAGCGGGATACGCGCCGGCGGGTCGGCCGAAGGTGGTCACGAGCGCGCGGCGGGCAAGCCTCGCCGGAAGCGGCCTCGTCCCGCGGGCGATGCTCTCGACGAGAGCCGCGGCGGCCGGATCGCTCTTGCGCTTCTCGCAGGCGCCGATCACTGCGATCGCGACGTCGGGGGCGGGCTCCGTTTTCGATTTCTCGACGGCTTCTTCGTAGAGCGGCAGGATCGCCGCGTCGTCGAGTTTCGAAAGCGCTTCGACCGCCGCGGCGCGCACTCCCGCATCGCGATCGGTGAGAGCCGAATTCACAGTCGGCCTGTTTTCGCGGACGGCGTCCGCAGTCCGGAGGCTGTCCAGGTTCGCGAGCCGCACCACGACCTCGCGGTCTGAAGCGAACCTGTCGCGGTAGGGCCGGGCATCGGGTGTCGCCAGGAACGACAGCGCGTCGGCGGCGGCGGCGCGCAGGAAGGGGTCGGTGGAAGCGGCCGCGGAGTCGAGGGCGGAGAGAGCTCCGGCGCGAAATGCGGCGACCACCGACTGGAGGGCGACCTGCCTCCGCCGGCCTTCGCCCGAGAGCGCGATCGACCACAGACGGCGGGCGATTTCCCGATCGGCGGCGGCGAACTGTCTCAGGAGCACGAGCGCGGGCACGGCCACGTTCGTGTTCGCGTCCCCCGCGAGAGTGAGCACTCGCTGGCGCCTCTCGTCCGAGATGTGCGCCGCGGGGACCTTCTCGAAGACGCCCTCGAGCGCCACGAGCGATTGGATGACGAGCGGCGTCCGGCCGTCGAGAGCCGCGGCCAGGGGCCCCGCCGATTCGGCGCTGCCGAGCACCCCCAGAGCGCGGGCGGCAAACGCCGCGGCATCCGGGTTCTCGTCGCCGAGAGCCGCGGTCAAGGCCGCGAGCGAGCCCGCCTGCGGCTTGCGCGCGAGCGCGTAGATCGCCGAGCCGCGCACCTTCGGATCCCGGTCGCCCGCGAATGGAAGCAGGGCCGCCTCGCTCGCGGGGTTGGAGAAGCGCCAGAGCGCCTCCAGCAGCGCGGCTCGGATCTCCGGCGACGGCGCCCCGGGCAGCGCGGCGGTCAGCGCCTGCTCTCCTTCGGGGCGCGCGAGGAACCCCACGGCGCGTGCGGCCGCGATCGCGACGCGCGGGTCGGGGTCGGCGAGAAGCGGCACGAGATCCGCCGTCATCCCCGCTTCCGTGAGGAGACCGGCGGCGAAGACGGCCGCGGACCGCACCGCCGGAGCCTGGTCCCGCAGCAGGGGCCGCAGGAGCGCCGCGCCGCGCTCGTCTCCGATGCGCCCGAGGGCGAGAGCGGCGCGCGCCCGAGTCGGCTCGGGTCCCGCGCACAGGCTTCGAAGCGCGGCCTCGTCGAAAGCGCGCCGGTCCTCGAGCTCCAAAAGCGTCGCCTCCGCCTCCGGCATCTCCAGGGGGTTCGGAGTCGCGACCGGCGGCGGAGGAGCCGCGGGCTCGACGGGCGGCGCCGCGGGCCGGGGGGACGGCGGAGGGACGGTCCTCGAAGAGCAGCCGGGCGACACCGCGAGAAAGGCGGAGAGCGCGGCGACCGAGAGAAACGAGACCCGGCCAGACCCTCGTGAGCTCACGTCAGGCGCCGACGAGCAGGCGGTCGCCCAGCATCCCCGGCAGCCCGGCCCGGTGGATCTTCTCGCGCGTCTTCTCGACGTCGTACGGGACGCGGTCGAAGAAAACGGTCCGTTCGCCGGAGTCGAAGATCGCGTACGCGGCGGCGGGATTGCGGTCTCGCGGCTGTCCGATCGAGCCGGGGTTGATGAGGTAGCGGCGCTCCGCATCGAGCCGCATCCGAACCCGGTCGCCCTTGACCACGTCCACCTGGATTCCGTGAGGCTCCAGCGTGAAGATCGACGGAATGTGGCTGTGCCCGAAGAAGCAGACGGCGAAACCGAACTCGCGGAAGTTCATCCAAGCGTCCCGGTCGGAGAAGATGTAGGCGTCCTCGTCGCGAGGCGACCCGTGACAGATGGCGAAGGCTTCCTCGACCTCGAGCGGGCCCACGGGCAGCGACTCGAGGAAACGGCGGTTGCGAGGGGTCAGCTTTTCGGTCGTCCATCGCGCCGCGGCGAGGGCAATCGGGTTGAACTGCTCTCCGGCGTCGAGGCCGCAGACTACCTTGTCGTGGTTCCCGCGGATCGAGACTTTTTCCCGGCGGATCCTGCGGATGCGGTCGAGGACCTGGTTGGGATTCGATCCGTATCCGACGAAATCGCCGAGGATCACGACGCGGTCGAAGTGCTTGCGGCGCACTCGCGCGAGGACGGCGGCGAGCGCCTCGTCGTTCGAATGGATGTCGGACAGAATCAGATAGCGCATCCGCTTCACGAGGGCTCCGGTAACCGTAGTTTGTCGAGCGCGATCAGCACGCGGTCGGCCGCCGTTTCGACCGATCCGTCATTCAAGGGCACGCAAAGGCTGCCCATTCTATAGAAGGGCTCGCGCTCCGCCCAGAGGGCCGCCGCCTGCAACGCGTCGCGGAACAAGGGACGGTCCGCCTTGCCCGAGAGCCGTGAGACGAGCGTCGGCAGCGGCGAGTCGAGAAACACCGCCGTGCCTAGCGCTGCAATGCGGCGCCGATTCTCCTCGCGCACGTAACAGCCGCCGCCCGTGGCGACGATCGCCGCCGGAAGCGCCGCCGTCGCCTCGAGGAAAATCGATTCGCGTTCGCGGAACACCGTTTCGCCCGCGCTCTCGAACAAGGCGCGGACCGTGACGCCGGATGTGCGTTCGATCTCAGCGTCGAGGTCCACGAACGGAACGCCGAGCCGTTCCGCCATCCGGCGGCCGATCGTCGTCTTGCCGGAAGCCATGAAGCCGACGAGGTAGATACGCCCGGCGAAGCTCCGGCGGCGGGCGGCGTCGAGCGCGGCGCGGGCGTTCTCTTCGACGCGGCCGCCGGCCAGCAGGCCTGCGACCATCGCGGCGGAATCGGCTCCCGCATCCAGGACTGCCCCGAGCGTTTCCGCGGTGATTCCGCCGATCGCGACGAGAGGCCGTGTCTTGCCGGCCGCGACGCGCGCGAGGGAGTCGAGGCCCCGTGGTGCACGGGCAGTCTTGGTCCCGCTCTCGAATACCGGTCCGTAGGCCACGTAATCGGGCTCGGCCGCCGTGAACGCGGCCGCAGCCTCGCTCTCGTCGTGGGTCGACACACCGAGCAGACGGCCGGGCGCGAGCAGTGGCCGGGCAAGCTCCGCGGGCAGGTCGTCGGCGCCCAGGTGAACTCCGGTCCCGGCCACCCGGGCGAGATCGCTCCGGTCGTTGACGAGGACGAACGCGTCCTCGTCGCGTCCGAGCCGGGCGCACGCCTCGAGGTCGGGGAGGAGCTCGCGATCGCTCCGGCTCTTCTCCCGGACCTGGAGGAGGCGGACGCCGACGGAAAAGAGCCGGCGCGCGATCGAGGCGTGGTCCGGCGCCCTCGCGGCGCCCAGGTCCGTGATCGCGTAGACGGGAGGGAGACGGAGAGTCGGCACCGGAGGCCGGCTCAGGACGCTTCCGCGAAGCGCTCCATGAATCGGGTCGAGAGCTTCCCGCGGATGAAGTCGGCGTCGTCGAGGATGCGGCGGTGCATCGGGATGGTCGTCTTCACGCCCTCGACCACGAAGAGATCGAGCGCCCGGCGGCCCCGCGCGATCGCCTCGGCGCGGTCGACTCCGTGGACGATGAGCTTCGCGATGAGCGAGTCGTAGTGGGGCGGGATGAGGTAGCCCTGGTAAGCGGCGGTGTCCACGCGAACGCCGAGGCCCCCCGGCGTGTGGAAGGTCGCGATGCGGCCGGGCGAGGGCTTGAACGAGACCGGGTCTTCCGCGTTGATCCGGAACTCGATCGCATGGCCGCGAGGTTTCAAGTCCCGATCGAGGAAGGAGAGGGGCGCTCCGGCGGCGACCGCGATCTGCTCCTTGACCATGTCGACTCCCGTCACCTCTTCCGTGACGGGATGCTCGACCTGCAGCCGGGTGTTCATTTCCATGAAATAGAAGTGCCCGTGCGGGTCGACCAGGAACTCGATGGTGCCGGCATTCGTGTAAGAGACGGCGCTGGCCGCCGCGACGGCCGCCTCCCCCATCCGTGCGCGCAGGTCCGGATCCAGCGCGGCGGAGGGCGCCTCTTCGATCAGCTTCTGATGGCGCCGCTGGATGGAGCACTCGCGCTCGCCCATGTGCCGGACGTTTCCGTGCATGTCGCCGAAGATCTGGAACTCGACGTGGCGGGGATCGTCCAGGTACTTCTCGAGATACACGTCCGGGTTCCCGAACGCCTTCTCCGCCTCGGCTTTTGCCGTGTCGTATGCGCCCGCGAGCTCGCGCTCGTCGCGCGCCACGCGCATGCCTCGCCCGCCGCCTCCCGCCGTCGCCTTCAGGATCACCGGATAGCCCGCCTTCCGCGCAAACGCGAGCGCCTCGTCGACCGTCTCCACGGGTCCGGGAGAGCCCGGCACCGTCGGAACGCCGGCCGAAGCGACCGTTTTGCGCGCGAGCGCCTTGTCCCCCATTTTCCGGATCGAGTCGGGGGAGGGTCCGATGAAGGTGATGTTGCAGTCGTGCAGGATCTCCGCGAAATACGCGTTTTCGGAAAGGAACCCGTAGCCGGGGTGGATGGCGTCCGCCTCGGTGATCTCGGCCGCGGAGACAATCGCGGAGATGTTCAGGTACGAGGCGGCGGAGGGGTACGGTCCGACGCAGACGTCCTCGTCCGCGTAACGCACGTGGAGCGCGTCGCGGTCGGCCTCGCTGTAGATCGCCACCGTCTTGATCCCGAGCTCGCGGCAGGCGGAGATGATCCGCAGCGCGATCTCGCCGCGATTGGCGATGAGGATTTTCTTGAACATGGAAGAGCTCTCAGCCCTTAGCCGTCAGCGCGAAGGGCCGAGAGGCGCCATTACGCGGCTAGCCGGATGGCGAAGAGTTTCTCTCCGTACTCGACCGGCTGCCCGTTACGCGGGTAGACCTCGATGATCTCTCCCTCGACGTCGGACTCGATCTCGTTCATGAGCTTCATCGACTCGATGATGCAGAGGATCTTTCCGCGGGCTACCCGCTGGCCCACTTCCGCGAAGGCATCCGCTTCCGGCGAGGGAGAGCGGTAGAAGGTGCCGACGATCGGAGACGTGATGACGTGCAGCGTCTTGTCCTCCGCCGGCGGTGGCGGCGCGGCCGCCGCGGCGGGCTCGAAGGCAGGCAGCGCAGCGGCTCCCGCCGGAGGGGACTGCACGGCGCCGTTGCCCGCGGGGTGAACTCCCTCGATGCGTACGCGGAACCCCGCCTGCTCGATTTCGAGCCCGGCCAGGTGCCGTTCGGAGACGAGGTCGATCAGCTCGCGGATTTCCTTGAACGACAGCATCGGTTACAGCAGTTCCTTCTCGAGAGTGAGACCGGCTTTGCGGAGCTCGAAACGGCCCCGGCCCATGTTCCCCTCCCGTGACAGCAGGAGGAGCAGATAATACTCTTCCGTCACGCGCGAGAGGATGGCGATCGAGCCCTCGGTGACCATCGCGAGCTGCTGCACGGATCCGCTTTCGAAATCCGTCTTTTCGGATTTTGGCCGGATCGACGACTTGACGAACGCACCGAGCTCCGCCGCGACGGACTCGAGAGCGGGCGCGTTGCCTGCTCGATAGGAGTCGATCGCGATTCCGTCCACGCCGATCAGGGACACCGCCTGGGTGCCTTCCACCCTTTCGGCGATGCGGCGAAGCGTGTCTTGAAAAACGTTCATCGGGTTCTCCGCGCATCGGGCCGCGGGCCCGGAAATCAGCCGGTTTGTACCACGGAGAGCCAGCGTTTTAAAGCGCGGATGCGCGCGAGCCGCCGTGTCAGGCGCGAATCCGTCTCCGTGGAGGCTCGCGTCGCGGAAGCCGGGAGAAGGCGCGCTTCCGCATCGCGCCGCATTCGAGCGAGTTCGGGATCCGAGCCGTTGATCGCGACGAGCTCGTCGTAGATCCGAAGAGCCTCCGCGTAGTGTCCCTGCGCGAAATAGAGGTCGGCGAGAACGCGCCCCTGGGGCGGAGCGGGAGGCGGAGGCGGCGCAGCCGCGACGACCGGCATCGACGGCGGAGGGGGCAGCTGTGCCGACACGCCGGGCAGCGTCTCCGTCGAGGCGGCGGCCGCCGCGGGCGGGGCCGCCGCAAAGACTTCCGCGACGCGGAGCGCCCGCGTGGCGACGTCGTCCGAAGCGGCCATCGGCGGCTCCGGCGAAGAGGGAGCCGCGGTGTCGCGCGAGAGCACGGGAAACGGCTCGAGGGCTCTCTTCCTCGTGTTCGTCGTCTCCTCGTAATCGAACGGCAGAGAAGAGAGCTCCGCCGTCTCCGGCCGGACCGCCCTGGCGCCGTCTCCGAACTTGATCTCGCGGGAGGTCCGGACGGGCCCCGACACCTTGCCGGTGGAAAACACGGGCGGCGGGGGCACTGCGACCGGATCCGGACGCGCCGGCGGAGGAGGGACGAGGTTCACCTGGAGGCGCTCGATGATCTCGTCCACCTTCCGGTCTCCGGAGAGGGCCCGATAGAGCTTGTATTTCTTGATCGCCTCGAGACTCTCGCCCCGCGAGAGATAGATGTCGGCGAGCGACTTCGCGGAGACGAGGTTGCCCGGGTCGTTCGCGAGCACCTTCGAGAACGTCGCGATCGACTCCGTGATCTGACCCGCCTCGAGGTACGCCCGCCCGAGCGCCACCTGTGCGGATAAGTAGCCGGGGTGCGCGAGAAGGCCCTTCTGAAGGGTCGAGAGCGCGTCGGCGAGGCGGCCCGACTTGCGGTACTCCTCCGCGAGCGTGACGAAGAGCCTCGAGCTCGGATCGAGCTCGAGCCTCCGCTTCAGGTCGCGAATGCGGGCTTCAGGTGACAGCTCAGCCATGACGATGAAGACTGAAGCCCTCCCCCGTCGCGGCCGGCGAGGGAGGGCCCGTCCGAGCCGTGATCACGGGCCTATGACGGTTGTTGCCGTGCTCGTGTTGTTGGCCGTGTTCGTTTCCGGGGACGTGGTCGACACGTTGGCGGTGTTCGACACCGTCCGCGCGGGGCCCACCATCGTCACGTTGATCGTGACCGAAGCGTTACCCGTCGGCGGCACCGTGCCGATGTTTGCGGTGACTGTTCCTCCACCGAAGCTGCAGCTGCCCTGCGACGACGAACAGGAGACGAACGTGACTCCCGCGGGGAGAGTGTCGGTCACGATGACGCCGTTCGCCGACGACCCGCCGGGATTCGTCAGGGCGAGGTTGTAGCTCACCGCCGTGCTGCCGGCGAGCGACACGCTTGCGGGATTGCTCGTCTTCGCGATCGCGATGTCGGCCGGGCTGGCGGCGCACGGGAGCAGGAAGGCGCCGGTCGCCGTCGCCGCGCACCCGAACGCGTTCGTCACGACGACGTCTCCGGCGGAGACCAGAGTCCCCACGGCCACACCCGAAGGACAGCCCGGCGCGGTGATCCCCGACGGAGTCGCGGAGATCGACGTGCTCGAGATGACCGTGAAGCTCGCGGCTCGGCCGCCGATGGCCACGGTGGAGATGTTGGTGAAGTTGGCGCCGCTGATCGAGACGGTGCCGGAGCCGGAGGTCACCGAGCTGATGACCGGACCCGCGCTCTTGACGATGTAGGTGAATGATTGACCGGACGCGGTGTC
>DASQJK010000046.1:0-8402 GCA_035631095.1 Thermoanaerobaculia bacterium | reverse complement strand
CGCCTATGTCGCGCTGGCTTTCGCTGCTTCTCGTCGGGATTCCGGCGGCGTGGCTCGTGCGATCGCGGGGAGGTTCGGATGCGCTCGTCTTCGCCGCTTCCGCGCTCGCGCTCGTTCCTCTGGCGCTTTGGATCAAAGTCGGCACGGAGCATCTCGCTTCCCGCCTCGGCTCGGCGCTGGGGGGACTGCTCAACGCCACGTTCGGCAACGCGGCCGAGCTCATCATCACGCTCTTCGCTCTGAAGGAAGGGCTCCCCGAGCTCGTCAAGGCCTCGATCGTCGGCTCTATCCTTTCGAACACTCTTTTCGGGCTCGGCGCCTCCGCCGTGGTGGGAGGGCTCCGTCACGGGACGCAGCGGTTCGCGCTTGAGCCGGTCCGGCGCGCCGCGACGATGATGATCCTGGCCGTTTCCGCCCTCGCGCTTCCGGCGGCGTTCGCGCAGGCCGAGAAGAACGCGTTCCTCCAGGAAGAAGTCTCCGTCGGGATAGCGATCCTCATGCTCGCCACCTACGCCGCCTTCATCGTGTATTCGCACTTCGGCCGCGGCGCGCGCGAGCACCGGGAGCCCGCCGTCGCTCACGAGCAGGGGGGGAAAGCGTGGGGGCTCGGCCGGTCCTTCGCGGTTCTCGCGGGAGCCGTTGTGGCGACCGCGGCCGCGAGCGAGCTTCTGGTCGGAGCGGTGGAACCGGTTTCGAAGTCCGTCGGCCTTTCACCCTTCTTCGTCGGGATCGTCGTCATACCCCTCGTGGGGAACGTCGCCGAGTACTACAGCGCGGTCGAGTTCGCGCGAAGCAACCGTATCGAGCTCTCGTTCGCGATCGGCGCGAGCTCGTCCATCCAGGTAGCGGTCTTCGTGGCGCCGTGCCTCGTGCTCGCGAGCCTCTTCATCCACCCGATGTCGCTCATCTTCCGTCCGATCGAGCTGGTGGCGCTCGTCGCCTCGTCCGCGGTGTTCGCCTACGCGTCGCTGGACGGCGAGACGGACTGGCTCGAGGGCGCGCAGCTTCTCGCCCTATACCTGATCTGCGCGGTGACGTTCTTCTTCGTCCCGTCGTGACCAACGTTTCGCGGGTCTGGGTCGACACGGACGTCGCGCTCGGCTCGGGCAGGGGCGACGTCGACGACGGGTTCGCGATTGCCGCTCTTCTAGGGGCGGCCCGGATGCGGCGGATCGAGCTGCTCGGGATCTCGACCGTCTCAGGCAATGCATCCGCCTCCGAGGCGGCACGCTGCGCGCGCGCCATCGCGTTTGCGGCGGGATCGGACGTTCCCGTGCTGCGCGGCGCGGATCCTCGGCTCCCTGACTCGGACGCGGCGACGGCCGCGGCGACGATCGCCGCGCTCCCCGCAGGCTGCCGGATCGTTTCGATTGGCCCTCTTTCGAACATCGCCGCGGCCATCCTTCTCTCGCGGGACCTTCCCGGCCGAGTGTCGCTGTCGGTGGTCGGCGGGAATCTCACCTCCCGCGGATGGCTCCCGCCGCTCTGGCCCCACGAGTTCAATCTCGCGAAGGACCGC
Source organism: Thermoanaerobaculia bacterium (assembly GCA_035631095.1). Taxonomy (GTDB): domain Bacteria; phylum Acidobacteriota; class Thermoanaerobaculia; order UBA5066; family Gp7-AA6; genus JALYUA01. Next base: position 6,883 of record DASQJK010000046.1, on the reverse strand, counting down.
GAATCGGCGAGAGCCGTGCTCGGCGCCCCCTGGCGCGAGCTCGTGCTGTACCCCCTCGACGCGATGCGGCCGCTGCGCTGTGCCGCGGAACGCGTCCGCCGGATCTCGCGCGCGGGACCGGTCGGCGCGCTCCTCGCGGAAGGCTCGCGACGGTGGCTCAGAAGGTCGCGCTGGCGATGGGGACGCGCGGGATTTCCGGTGTGGGACCTCCCCTCGGCCCTTCAAGCCGCGGGCGCGCGCGAAGTCGAGGTCGTTCCGGCGCGCTTCCCGCCCGCGCAGCGCCGCTACTCCGGGATTCCCGAAAACGTTTCCGCGGCCGTGGCCTTCGATCCGCAGGCCGCGTGGCGCGAGTTCGATCGACTCGTGGCCTCGTTCTAGAATGCGGCATTCTGCAATCCGCCCCGACGACGGATCCGAAGACCGGCTTCCTGCGCGCGGTCTCCCGATGGGAGATCGTCGCGCTGTCGGTCAACGACGTCATCGGCAGCGGCGTTTACCTGATTCTCCCCGTAGCGGCCGCCCAGCTTCTCGGGCCCGCGAGCGTCTGGGCGATCCTGGCGGCGGGATTCGCCGTGCTGCTTCTCGTCCTCTGCTTCGCGGAGGCGGCGAGCCTCTTCGACAAGCCGGGCGGCGCGATCGTCTACACGCGCGCGGCGTTCGGCGACTTCGTCGGCTTCGAAGTGGGATGGATGACGTGGATCGCCCGCATCTCCTCCATCGCGGGCCTCTCCGTTTTCTTCGCGAGGGCCGTCGGCTATCTCTGGCCCGGCGCGCGGTCGGGGGCCGGTCAGTGGATCACGATCGTCGTTCCGCTCCTGGTCCTCACCTGGATCAACGTCATCGGGGTCAAGTCGGGCGCGCGAACCGCCGTCGTCCTCGCGTGGGGAAAGGTCCTTCCCCTCGTGGTCTTCGTCTGCGTGGGGATCTTCTGGGTCAACTGGGGACGCGTCTTTCCGGTGCCGGCGCCGGCCAGCGGGAACTTCACCAAGGCGGCTCTGCTCGTGCTTTTTGCCTACGCCGGTTTCGAGAACACCTCCGCGCCCGCCGGCGAGTTCAAGAACCCCAAACGCGACGTGCCGTTCGCGCTCATCGTGCAGATCGCGATCGTGACGGCGATCTACACGGCCGTGCAGCTCGTCGCGATCGGCACGATCCCGAACCTCGGCGGCTCTCCCACGCCGCTCGCCGACGCGGCGGCGATGATGATGGGCCCCATCGGCGGACTGCTGCTGACCGTGGGCGCCGTCCTATCCGTCCTCGGCACCAACAACAACACCGTTCTTGCGGGCCCCCGCTATCTCTACGCGCTCGCGCAGACCGGACGGCTTCCCGCCGTGTTCGCGCGCATCCACCCGGTCTACCGCACGCCCCACATCGCGATCCTCACGCAGACGGGCGTCGCTCTGCTGCTGGTGCTGACCGGCACCGCGGAGGAGCTCGCCGTGCTCTCCGCCATCGCGCGGCTCGCCACCTACATCGGGACGGCCGCGGCGGTCCCGATCCTCCGCCGCAAGATGCCGGCGAGCGCCCGGACCATCCGCCTCCCGGGGGGCCCCGTGATCCCGATCCTGGCGCTCGCGATCTGCATGCTCTTCCTGTCCGCGGCGGAGAAGAAGAGCTGGATCGCCGCGGCCATCGCGCTCGCCATCGGGGCCGTCATCTACCTGATCCGCCGCGACGCCCCCGCGCTCGATTCGCCCACCACTGATGGATGAATTCCCCGTCCGACTGACGGATCCACTCGAGGAGGACCACATGCAACGCATTCGAGCCACGGGAGCCGTGCTTCTTTTCGCGGCTGCGTTCACCGCTGTCGCGCAGGCTCCCGCCGCCGGCGCCCCGCCTGCGCGCCCGGCCGCGCCGCCCGTCGTCGCGATCCGCGCTGCCCGCATGTTCGACGGCCGCTCCGACCGGATGGTGGAGAACGGCGTCGTCGTCGTCGAGGGCTCGAAGATCCGCGACGCCGGCTCCGGCATCGCGATTCCTCCCGGCGCAACGGTCATCGACCTCGGCGACGCGACCCTCCTGCCGGGCTTCATCGACGCCCACACGCATCTGACCGGCGAGTCCTCCGACAACTGGCTTTCGGATTTCTACCTGGGGCTGCGGCGGACCGTCGCGGAGCAGGCGCTTCTCGCTTCCACCTACGCGCGCAAGACGCTCCAGAGCGGGTTCACCACCGTGCGCAATGTCGGTGCGGACAAGGACGTCGACGTGGGGCTTCGCAACGCGATCCGTAACGGCTGGGTGGAGGGCCCCCGCATGCTGGTTTCGCGCCATCCGCTCGGCGCCACCGGCGGCCACTGCGACCAGACGGGCTTCCCTCCCGAAACTTTCGGGCCCGAGGGCGGCATGAACGAAGGCATCCTCCACGGCCCCGAGGAAGGCCGTGAAGCGGTGCGCCGGCAGGCGAAGTTCGGCGCCGACCTGATCAAGATCTGCGCCTCGGGCGGCGTGCTTTCGCTGGGCGACGCCGTGGACGCGCCCCAGCTCACGGACGCGGAGATGGCGGCGATCGTGGACGAAGCGCACCGCCTCGGAAGAAAGGTCGCGGCGCACGCCCACGGCGACTCGGCGGCGCGGGCGGCGGTGAAGGCCGGAGTCGATTCGATCGAGCACGGCTCGTTCCTCACGGACGAGACGATGCAGCTCATGAAGGCGAAGGGCACCTACCTCGTGCCGACGCTCCTCGCAGGACACACGGTCGTGTCCAAAGTCGAAAAATTTCCGCCTGAGATCGCCGTGAAGGCGCGGGCGGCCGGCGCCGCTGCGGCCGAGATGTTCCGGCGCGCCGTGAAGAGCGGCATCCGGATCGCGTTCGGCACCGACGCGGCCGTCTCCCCGCACGGCACCTCGGCGCGGGAGTTCGCGTTGATGGTGGACATGGGCGGCATGTCGCCGGCGGCCTCGCTGCGCACGACGGCGGCCGCCGCCGACCTCCTTGGGCTCGGAAGCCAGATCGGCACGATCGAGCGCGGAAAGGAAGCGGACATCGTGGCCGTGCCGGGCGATCCGCTGAAGGACATCCACACGACCGAGCGAGTGCTCTTCGTGATGAAGGGCGGAAAGATTTCGCTGACCGCGGCGCCGGTCTCCGCCCGCTGACCCGGCGCGCCTTTCCGGTGTCGACAAAACCGAGCCGAACCGCCGCATTCGAGGGCGCGACGCTCGGCCGCTGGCGAGCCGGGCTCTTTGCCGCCACCGGCCTGGCGCTGCCTCTCTACGCATTTCCACCCTTTCAGTTCCTCGGGCGGGACGTGGACCTCGCGACCGTGCTCGCAGCTCTCTTCGTCCTTTCCTGTGCGCCCCTCTGGTGGCGCGGGCAAATCGGCAGAACGGCCTGGATTCTTCTCGGGCTCGCGCTTCTTGCTCCGGCTCTCGCCCTGCTCCCGCCGCGGCCGATCCGCTTTTCGACCGTGGGCCTGCTGGCATCGGGCGCCCACTGGCTGCTCGTCTTCCTGTTTTTTTTGTGCGCAGCGTCGGCGGGCTGGACCGAGCGGGCCCGGCGGACGATCGTTCTGTCGAACTGCACCGGCGCCGTTGCGGTCGCCGGGTTCGCGCTGTATCAGACGTTCGGGATCCCGCGGCATTGGCCGGGGACGGGCCCGTTTCTCGTATCGATCCAGCGGGAACCCTTCCGGTTCACTCGCGTCGGCGGGACCTTTTTTTCCGGCGGCTATACGAGGCCGACCTCTCTCTTTCTGGAACCGGCATGGCTCGGCGGCTATCTCGTCTGGATCGCCGTGCTCGCTTTCGGACTTCTCCTTCTGGTTCCCGAGGCCTGGTCACGGCGATCGAGGATCTTTCTGGCGTCGACGGCGGTGCTCGTTACGTTGGGCATTCTCGCGACGGTGTCGTGGGGCGCCTACGCGGATTTCGCCGTGGCCCTTTCCTTACTCCTGATTTTCTCGGCGCGCCGCGCGGATCGCCGGCGTCGACTCGCTGCTCTGGTTCTCGTCGCGGTGGTGGTGCTCGGGGCCCTCTTCGCGAGCCCCGCTGGAACGCCGGTTCGCCGCGCGATCGCACAGCGCTGGACGATGCTCCGGAGCACCCCGCTCGAAGGCGAGGATCCGATGCAGGCGCGGGATTCCACGTGGGTCCGCATCCGCAACCTGCGCCACACGGTCGATCTCTTCCGTTCGCGGCCCTGGACGGGGATCGGCCTCGGACAGTTCCGCCTCTACGCCGGACCGGAGGTCAAAGGTATCCCGGGACTCTCGATGCGGGACCCGTGGTGCGGATGGGTTGCGCTCGCCGCGGAGCTCGGAGTTTCGGGACCGCTGCTGCTCGCCGCCGCAATCGCGTTCGCCGCGCGTCCCGCGTTTTCATCCGGAGCGAATCCCGCGGCCGCGATCGGGATCTCGCTGGTCTGCCTCGCCGTCTTCCAGCAGTTCCACTCGGGGAGCTATCTCGACCTGTGGTGGTGGTACCCGCTGTCGGTCGGGGCGATCCTCGCGCGGAGCGCCCTGTCCGAAGGGACAGTTGTCGCTCGAGACGCGGACCTGTAGCCTCCCGACATTCATGCAAACCCCCGCCAACGGGCGGCGGGCAGGAAAGAGGAGCTCGGAGTCGTCCGCGCTCCTGTTGCCTTCCCGTCGCGCGAACGTGGCGTCGGGCCCGTCGAGGGTCCGGACGACCGATGTCACCCACCCCGCCGGATTCCGACGAAGATTGTCGCAGGCCCGAGCTGCTCGATTCCCAACTCTAGGGAGCTCAACGGCTTACATAGGCAGCACACGGGTACGTTTGTTGCCCCTGGGAGTGGCCATGCACGCACCGAAAAGGCTTCGCGCGGGTATCGTGGTGTGTCTGCTCCTGTCCATTTTCCCGGCAAGTCTTCCCGCCACGTCCGTCGTCCCCATCCGCGACTCGGACCTCCGTGCTCGCGCCGATGTCGTCGTGTACGGAATCGTCCAATCGAGCGAGGTGACGGTCGATGAGCAGGGCCGCCCGGAGACCCTCACGTTCATCGAGCCGATCTCGGTTCTGAAGGGGACCCTTTCCGGCAGCCTCGTCCTGCACCAGCTCGGAGGGATTCTTCCGGACGGACGGTACTTGAAGATGTGGGGACGACCCGAGTACGTGCCGGGCCGTGAAGTCGTCGTGTTCGCCATCGCCCGACCCGAAGGCGAATACCAGACCGCGGAGATGATGCTCGGGAAATTCGAAGTCCGCCAGGATTCGACGGGCGCGCGATTCGCCGTACCGGACCTGACGATCGGCTCGCGGTCCGGCCTCGACGTCTACACGGCGCGGCCGCGCAAGGCGGAGCAAGCCGTCTCCAGGCTCGGGGTGATCTCGCCCGAAGATCCGGGCATGGCGCTCGACAGCCAATCCGCACCGCGTGCGCTTTCCCGCTTTCTCGAGGATCTGCGAACGGGCCACTTCGGAGGCACAGCATCGCTCCCCACCGTGAGCGGCGAGCTGTTGCCCGTCGTTCATCGCGAAAGCGCATCGAAGACCCCTCAATGGGGCTACATCAGCAACATTCTCTATCGCTACACCAACGGCGCGACGAATGCGTGGACGATTTCCGGTACGTCGAACGTGACGGGCGGAGGCACCGCGGAGGCCCTCGCTGCTCTCGCCGCGTGGACGAACGAGCCCAACTCGAACATCAACTACACGGCGGGAGCCGGTTCCTCGGTCTTGAGCATGAGCGCGCCGTCGAGCGGGTGCGGGTGGAGCACGTGTCTGGACGGCGGCGGCGGCGTCATCGGCTGCGGAGGTCCCAACGGGGGCGGAAGCAACAGCTGGAGGGGCGACACCTACAACACGATCTCGGGCGGACACGTTGAAATCCGCCCGTTCTGCACCACGGACCAGTGGCGGTTCGTCCTGCAGTCCGTGATCATGCACGAGCTCGGTCACACGCTCGGGCTCGGCCACTCCGACCAGAACGTTTCTCCTCACGACACGTGCCGGGGGGACGAGGACGCCGCGACGATGCGTTCGGTGGCGCAGAGTCGCTCGACGCTCGGCACGGACGACACGGATGCGGCCAGGTGGCTCTACGGCGACGGGCTCACGTCCTGCACGACCGGCCCGCCCAGCGTGACGGGCATCGGGCCGACCTTCGGCGCCACGACCGGTGGCACGGTGGTTACCATCGCGGGAGGCAACTTCGTACCGGGCTCCGTCGTTTCGATTGGCGGGGTACCCGCGACGGGCGTGTCGGTGCAGTCCGCAAGCTCTCTCACGGCGACGACCGGCGCCCACGTCGCCGGAGCCGCAGACGTGGTCGTTACGAACCCTGACCTGACGTCCGCCACCAAGTCCGGGGCGTACATGTACAAGTCCGGAGCCGGCTTCTACACCGTCACCCCCTGCCGCGTGCTCGACACCCGCAACGCAACGGGACCGCTCGGCGGACCGGCACTCGCCGCGGGCGCGGAACGCAATTTCGTCATCGCGGGCCAGTGCGGCATTCCCTTGACGGCGCGGTCGGTCTCCGCGAACGTGACGGTCACCCAGTCGACGTCGGGTCCGGCCTACGTGACCGTCTCGCAGGGAGACCTCGCAGCCCCTGTGGCCTCGACGATGAACTATTCCGCGGGCCAGACCCGGGCCAACCGCGCCGTGATTGCTCTCGGGGCGGCGGGAGACGTGCGCGTCAAATGCGGCCAGGCCTCGGGGACGACGGACTTCATCATCGACGTGAACGGGTACTTTCAGTAGAGGAGGCCTCCAGATGCTCGCGGTCAAAAAGTTTCGACTCGCTCTTTTCTGTTTCGGCGTGGCCTTCGGGGTCTCCTCGGCGGCGCGGGCGGCGGGTCCATTTCAGTTCTACTCGGTGACGCCGTGCCGTCTGGTGGACACGCGCAACCCGAATGGATTGACGGGGGGTCCGGCGCTGACGGGTCAGGGAGTGCGGTCGTTCCCG
>DASQJK010000045.1:0-6494 GCA_035631095.1 Thermoanaerobaculia bacterium | reverse complement strand
CCTCGCTCCGGCCCTGGGGCTCGCGTCGAGCGCTCCCGTTTCCGCCGAGGACCGCTCCGCGCTCGCTTTCTGGGAAGTGGCCGCTTCGTGCGGCCTCCCGAGCGCGGCCGTCGGCTGGTGGGCCTCCGGGCCCTGGCCGGGAGCGGACGTGGTCGACAACCGGCAGGTGCTGGCTCGCGCCGCCTCCGGGGAAGAGGCGGACGCCGTCACTCTCGAGGAGCTCGCGCGTCGCGCCGGAGCGGCCGTCGCCGCCGCGTATCTGCCTGGCCCGGACATCCTCCGCCAGGACGCGGTCCGCCGCGCCGCGGAGATCGCGCGGATCGCCGCGTTCCTCCAGATGCAGGCAGGCCACGCCGCGGAGGGAGCCGCCGTCCTCGTCGTGATCACGGCAGACAGCCACGCCGCCGGGGACGCGCTCGGCCGCGTCACGGTGTTCGACGGCCGTCCGCCGGTACTCCTGAGGATGCGCGCGGTGGACGTCGCCCCGTCGATTCTGGCGCGGGCCGGCATCCCGACCGCGGCCGATCTGAGCGGCCGCCCCGTCCCCGCACTCTTTCGCGACGGCTCCCTGGAGAAACTGACCGTCCCGACCTATGGGACTCGCCAGTCACTGCCGGGCGCAGGAGCAGCGGCGACGAGCGACAAGGAATACCTCAAGAAGCTGCGCTCCCTCGGTTATCTGAACTGAACCCTTCCATTACGATACGCACCCGCATGAAAGCCGTCTTCTTTCGCAAGCACGGAGGCAACGAGGTCCTCGAGTTCGGCGACCTTCCCGAGCCCGTACCGGGGCCCGGCGAAGTGCGCGTCGCGATCCGCGCCGCCGCCCTCAACCACCTCGACATCTTCGTTCGCAACGGGATCCCCAACGTGCCGCTGCCGATGATCCCGGGAGCCGACGGCGCCGGAGTCGTCGACGCCCTCGGTGACGGCGTCGATGCGCCGGCGGTCGGAAGTGCCGTCCTGATCCAGCCCGGCCTCTACTGCGGCGTCTGCGAATTCTGCATGTCGGGGGAGCAGAGCCTCTGCGTCCGGTACGGGATCGTGGGCGAGCACAGTCCCGGGACGTTTGCCGAGAAGGCGGTCGTTCCGGCGCGCAACCTCTTTCCGATCCCCGACGGGCTCGGCTTTCCCGAAGCAGCGGCCTTCCCGCTCGTTTACCAGACGGCCTGGCGGATGCTCGTCACGCGCGCGGCGCTTCGCCCGGGCGAGACCGTCCTCGTGCACGGAGCGGGCGGAGGAGTCGGGGGCGCGGCCGTCGAAATCGCGCTTCTCTGCGGAGGACGCGTGTACGCGACGAGCTCCGGAGACGAGAAGGAGCGCGCTCTGAAAGCGCAGGGCGTCGAGCTCGTTCTCGACTACAAACAAAAGGACGTCGGCAGAGAGCTCCACGCGTTCACGAAGAAGCGCGGCGTCGACGTCATCGTCGACTGTGTCGGAGACGCGACGTGGATGACCTCCCTGCGCGGCGCCGCCAAGGGCGGGCGCATCGTCACCTGCGGCGCGACCTCGGGCCCGAACCCGAAGGAGGAGCTCCGGCTGATCTTCTGGAAACAGTTGTCGATCCTCGGATCGACGATGGCCAACGACAAGGAATTCCGCGCCCTCCTCTCGGCGGTCGCCTCCGGGAGGCTGCGGCCGCGGATCGACGCGACCTTCCCGCTCTCCGACGCGGCGAAGGCGTACGCCCGGATGGAAGAGGGTCTCCAGCACGGAAAGATCGTGCTCGTTCCGTGAACGCGGCCGGTCGGGGCCGTCTTTCCGTCCTCCAGATCCTCGAAAAAGGTCTCTTCTCCACGGGCAGCGTCGTGCAGATGTATCAACTCGCGCGGGGGCTCGCGCGGCGCGGGCATCGCGTGGCGGTCGTCTCGCGCGAGACGGGAGACGTTCCGGATCGGGCGCGCGGCGACGGTCTCGATTTCATCGCGCTTCCCCTACGGCATGAGTTCGACCTCCAGACGGCGCGGCGCCTGGCGGCCGCAGTCGACGGGAGGGAGGTGGACGTCATCCACGCGCACAAGGGCATCGCGCATTCGGCGGCTCTTTTCGCCACACTCTTCTCGCGGCGGCGCCCCGTTCTCGTCGTCAACCGCGGCGTCTCGTTTCCCCTCGACGCGTTCAATCGGATCAAGTACCACGTGCGCATGGACGCGGTCGTCACCGTCTGCGAGGACATCAAGAAGGTGATCGTCGCGAGCGGGCGCCTGCCGCCGGAGAAGGTCCACGTCGTCTACGCGGGGGTGGACCTCGCCGTGTTCGATCGCGGGCGCGCGAAGCCCGCTCGAGTCCGCGAAGAGTGGGGGGTGGCGGAAAACGAGATGCTTCTCGTCCAGGTAGGTGTGCGTGAATGGAAGGGCTGGCGTGACGTGATCGACGCCGTCTCGATCCTCGGAACGGAATATCCGGCCCTGAAACTGGCGCTCGTCGCCTGTGAGGACGAGGCCAAAATCCGGCAGGTTGTCGGATACGCGCGGGACAGGGGAGTGGAGGAGCGCGTGATTCCCGTCGGATTCCGGACCGACATGCCGGACGTCCTCGCCGCCGCCGACTTCGTGGCGGACCTCTCCTACGAAGGTCTGGGCATCACGGGAACGCTTCGCGAAGCCATGGCGATGGGCACTCCCGTGCTCGCGAGCGCTGCAGGCGGGAACCCCGAGCTCGTACTCGACGGGTCTTCCGGGAGGCTCGTTCCTCCGCGCGATCCGCGCGCGCTGGCCGAGGCGCTCGGTGAGCTCCTCCGGAATCCCGGCGAGGCCGAACGGCTCGGCCGCGGCGGCCGCGCTCGCGTCGAGCAGGGATTTTCCTCCGAGGCGCGGCTCGACCGGATGGAGGCCCTCTACCGCCGTCTCATCGCCGAAAAAGCCACAGCAGCAGCGAGAGAACGATCGATATCAGCAGGCACGTGACGATCGGAAAGGCGAGCGTGAAGTTTCCCCGGCGCACGACCACGTCGCCGGGGAGCCGGCCGAGGAAGCGCGACAGAAATGGCCACAGGAGCGCCGCGGCGACGAGCAGGATGCCGAGAGTCAGGAGGAAGCCGCGGAGCGGCGGGAACCGGCCGTCCATCTCGTGAGAGTATCGCGGGGTCCTTTCGGGTCGCGCGACCGGTTCTCCGGCCGACGCCATGACCGAACAGAACCCCGCACCGCTTCGATCGATCCTTCGCATCCGTGATCTGCCTCTGGAAGACCGCCCGCGCGAGCGTATCGGGCGCCTCGGCGCGCCGGCGCTCTCCAACGAAGAGCTGCTGTCGCTGCTGCTCGGCTCCGGCACCCGCGGCGAGAGCGCGCTCGACCGCGCCCGTTCCCTCCTCGCCGCGCACGGCGGCCTCGTCGGTCTCGCCGGCGCGACGGGAGGCGAGCTCCGCCGCGAGCGGGGGATCAAGGGTGCTCGTGCCGCCGTCATCGAGGCCGCGCTCGAGCTCGGCCGGCGGCTCGGCACGGAGGCGATCGCGCCGCGCGACCTCTACAACGAGCCGGCGCTCGTGAAGGAATACCTCCGCCGCGCGCGGGGCGACGGGGCGCAGGAACGCACGGGCGCTCTCTTCGTGAACGCGCGCAACCGTCTTCTGAGGGATGACCCCGACATCTACCGGGGGACGCTCGACCGCGCCGTGGTCGAGCCTCGGGAGATCCTCAAACGGGCGCTCCTCGCCAACGCCGCCGGCGTGATCCTGTACCACAACCATCCGTCGGGCGATCCCGCTCCGTCGCGAGAGGATCGCGAGTTCACGCGACGGCTCGCCGCCGCTGCCGAGTCGGTGGGGGTGAGACTCCTCGATCACGTCGTCGTGGGGAGAGCGGGGTGCGTCTCGTTCCGGGAGGCGGGGCTCTTATGAGTGGGTCAGGAGTCGGGTGTTCGGGGTCGGGAGTCGTCGGTATATGTTCTCGATTCGTGAGTCGCCGACGAAATTCTGACCGAGCCGACTCCTGACGCCTGACTCCCGACCCCCGACATCCATGAAGTCCTTCTACGCCACCACCCCGATCTACTACGTCAACGATCTGCCCCACATCGGGCACATCTACACGACCGTCGTCGGGGATGCCCTCACGCGGTTTCACCGACTGGTCGGGGACCCCACACGCTTCCTGACCGGAACCGACGAGCACGGGCAGAAGATCCAGAAGGCGGCCGCGGAACAGGGCGTCTCGCCTATCGCCCTCGCGGACCGCGTCGTGGCGCGCTACCGCGAGCTCTGGAAGCTCTATGGCATCGCGAACGACGACTTCATCCGCACGACGGAGGAGCGGCATCGCCGCGGCGTCGAAGCGTTCATCGCCCGAATCGATTCCGCCGGGGACCTCTATACGGCGAAGCACGAGGGCTGGTACTGCTCCGGCTGCGAGCTTTTCTACACGGAAAAGGAGCTGGACGCCGAGAAGCGATGTCCGATCCACGAGACGCCCTGCGTCCGGACGTCCGAAGAGAACGTGTTCTTCCGCCTCTCCCGCTACGCCGAGCCGCTCCTCTCCCACATCGAGTCGCACCCCGAATTCATCCGGCCCGAGACGCGGCGCGCCGAAGTCGTCTCCTTCATCCGCGGCGGATTGAACGACCTCTCCGTCTCGCGCACGAAGATCGAATGGGGCATTCCCTTTCCCGGACGGCCCGGGCATGTCGTCTACGTCTGGCTGGATGCGCTCGCCAACTACATCACCGCGCTCGGTTTCGCGACCGCGGACGACGCGCTGTACCGGAAGTTCTGGGAGTCGCCGGACTCGACGCGAATCCACCTGATCGGAAAGGACATCCTTCGCCAGCACGCGGTTTACTGGCCCGCGTTCCTGCTTTCCGCGGGCGTGCCGCTGCCGACTTCCGTCTGGGCGCACGGCTGGTGGCTGAGGGACGGGAAAAAGATTTCGAAGTCCGTCGGCGCCATCGTCCGGCCGGACGACCTCGCGCGCGACTTCGGCCCCGATGCCGTCCGCTATTTTCTTCTCCGCGAGATGGCGTTCGGGCAGGACGCCTCCTTCTCCGACGAAGCCTTCCTGGCGCGCTACAACGCCGACCTCGCCAACGATCTCGGCAACACGGTCTCCCGCGTGGCCGCCCTGTGCCGCCAGTCCTTCGGCCGCGCGCCGGGCGTGCCCTGCGCCGCCAACGACGTGCACCGGGTTTACAGGCGAGTCCGCGACGAGTGGAAAACGGCGATGGGAGAGCTCGCGTTCCATCGCGCGCTCGAGGCGGTGTGGAAGCTCCTCTCCGAGATCAACGGATACGTGGTCACCCGCGAGCCCTGGAAGATCCGGAAGCAGGAAGGCGCCTCGCGGCCCCTGCACCGTATCCTCTACTCCGCCGCGGAAGGCGTGCGGCTCGCTGCGGTTCTGCTGTCGCCTTTCATGCCTGCGACCTCGCGAAAAATCTTCGAGACCCTTGGGCTTCCCGCCGAGGATCCCGTCACGGCCGACCTGCGCTGGGGAGGCCTCCGGCTCGACGCGCCTCTTCCCGAGGCGCCGGCGCTCTTCCCTCGGGCGGATGCCGCCGCATATTTGAAAGGAGAACCCGTGGACAAAGTCGAACCGGAGAAGAGAGAGAAGGCGGAAACGACCATCGGCCCCGACCCCAAGGCGACGGGCGCGGTTGCGCCCCCGGAAACCACGCAGGCGGCTTCCCCTTCGGACGGGAAGATCGGGATCGAGGAGTTCCAGAAGGTGCGGCTCGTGACGGCAAAGATCGTCGCCGCGGAGCGCGTTCCGAAGTCGAACAAGCTGATGCGGCTTCAGGTGGATCTCGGCTCCGAGCAGCGGCAGGTCGTCGCCGGAATCGCGGCGAAGTACTCGGCGGAGGAGCTCGTCGGCCGCAACGTGGTCGTCGTCGCGAATCTCCGGCCCGCGAAGCTCATGGGAGTCGAGTCGAATGGAATGGTTCTCGCCGCGGCCGTCGGGGAGACGGGGGAGCCGTCGCTCCTGGCGGTGGCCGACGGCATTCCGCCGGGAACGCGGGTGAAGTGAGTCTGCCCGTTCTCTCCGATTCGCACTGCCACCTCCAGCTCACCGGGCGCGAGGGACGCGCCGAAGATCCGGACCTGTTGCTCGCCCGAGCGCGGGCGGCGGGCGTGCGGAAGTTTCTCGTTCCGGGAACCACGCTCGCCGACTCGGAGGAGGCGATCGCGATTGCCGGGAGGCACCCCGACGTCCTGGCCGCCGTCGGGATCCACCCGCACGAGGCGAAGGACTTCGACCCGGACCGCGACGGCGCGGGCCTCGAGGCGATGGCGCGGCACCCGCGAGTCGCCGCCATCGGCGAGGTCGGGCTCGATTTCCACTACGACCTCTCGCCGCGGGAGAAACAGATCTCGGTTCTCGAATGGATGCTCGATCTCGGCCGGAGGGTCGACAAGCCCGTCATCCTCCACAACCGGGAGAGCGGCGCCGAGATGCTCACCCTGCTCGAGAGGCACCCGCGGCGAGACCGGCCGGGCGTCTTCCACTCCTTCACCGAGAACGCGGAGTACGGGCTCAAGGCGATCGCGCTCGGGTACCGGATCTCCT
>DASQJK010000044.1:0-6834 GCA_035631095.1 Thermoanaerobaculia bacterium | reverse complement strand
CTCCGAAGTCAGCTGGACGGTGTTGCCTGTCGCGAAGTCCATCACGCAGATGTTGAAGTCGCCTTCGTTGCGGCAGGCGAACGCGATTTTGTCTCCCTTGGGCGACCAGGCGGCCTCGTCGTTCCAGTTGCCGGCGAAGGTCATCCGGCGCTGCCCCGTGCCCTCCGCGTCCATGACCCAGATCTGCGGCGAGCCGGTCTGGTCCGACGTGTAGAGGATCTGACGCCCCGTCGGCGACCAGTCGGGGGACGCCTCGAGTGCATGGGTGCTCGTGAGCCGGCGCGGGGATCCTCCCGAAGCGCTCATCGCGTAGATGTCGGGGTTGCCCTTCGCGGATCCCGCGAAGGCGATCTGCGAGCCGTCCGGGGAGAGCGCCGGCGAGGCGTTCAGCTCCATTCCCGTCGAGACTTCGTGCTGCGCGCTGCCGTCAGTGTTCATGATCCAGATGCGGGGATAGATCTTCACGTAGCTCGTGAACACGATCTTGCCGGCGCGGGCGTCCGGGTTCAAGATGAGCGACTTGTGGTTGGTCAGACGGCGCGGGTTGCGGCCGTCGAAATCCATGGCGTAGATCTCCTTGTTCCGCGGGCCGTCGCGGTCGGAGACGTAGACGATCGTCGACAGGAACATCCCGCTCTGTCCCGTGAGCTCCTTCAGGATGTCGTTGGCGAGCGTGTGCGCAATGCGCTCGACGAAGGAGACGCCGCCCGAGTAGCGGCGCCCGAAGATGAGTTTCCGGGACTTCAGGTCCCAGATGCGGGCCTCGACAGAGACGCGGTCGCCGGCGACGTCGCCCCGCGTGTCGACGAGGATCTCGGCGCCCGTCGAGAGCCACCGTCCAGCCCCTTCGGGGGTCGAGATGTCGCGGGAGCCCGACGGATCGTTCCGCGCGTCGGTGACGAGCAGCGCCGTCGAATAGTCGAGGTCGGCCCGCAGGGTTGCGGTGAACGGCTCCGAAACTTTCGACTGCAGCGCGGCGACACCGGGCGCGAGCAGCGGCGGGACGGCCACCGGCATCCGGCGGCCGCTCGGGCCTGTGATGACGATCACGCCGCCCTGCGGGCTCGGCGGCGTCTGAGGATTCGGCGTCGTCTGCGCGCCCGCCGCGGCCGCGACCGCGGAAACGAGCAGGAAGGCCATGGCGACCGCGCGGGGGGAGAGTCTCGAAGCGTGTTTTTTCATTCGAAGAGCACCGATAGGCTGACGTGGGTCGATTGAAACTCGGACGGCAGCGGCGGCAGGGGCGACGCCGCCATCACGGCGCGCATCGCCGCACGGTCGACATAGGGAAGGCCGCTCGACGTGACGAGCTCCGCGTCGGTGATGGTCCCGTCCCGCTGGATGGTGAAGTGGACGACGGGGGAGGTCGGGATGGTCGTCGCGGGCTTGAACCAGTTGGTCTCGATGGCCACTTTCACCCGCTCGTAGTAGTACGGATAGTTGAACCCCGGCTGGTCGAACTTGAGACCCCCGACACCGACGCCGGTTCCCGGACCCGCTTCGGTGCCCGCGCCGGCGGCGCCGGTCCCCACGGCGGAAGCGGCCGGCTTTTCCGGACGGGGGGCGGTCGCGGGAGTCTTCCCCTTCCCCTTCGGGTCCGAGTAGGCCGGCAGGGGAGGGTTCAATTTCGGGACTTCCTTCGCGGGAAGGAGCTTGGCTTTTTCGCTCGGCGGCGGCGGGACCTCGTCCGGCGGTTTCAGGATCTTCGGCCTTTCCGGCTCGGGCGCGGCCGCCGGGGCCGGCGCGAGATCGACGGCGTGCCCTTTGAGCGAGCTCGCCGACTGCAGCCGCACCGCGAGCGTTCGGCCGGGCACGAACCGCGGGCGATGGTCCAGCGAGGAGATGAGGACCGCAGCGGCGACCCCCGCGTGCAGCAGGAGCGCGAGGGAGGCGCCGGTCCCCCAGGGAAACGGCTCGTTCTCGCGTTCGGCCAGGATTTGACCGACGGCGTCCATGTCTAGCGGGTCGTTTTCCGGTTGGTCGGCGTCTCGGTGATCATGCCGAGGTTTTCGATCCCCATCCGATTCAGGACGTCGAGCGTCTCGACGACCGTCCCGTAAGAGAGCGCCCTGTCGGCTTTGAGAAACACGGTTCGATCCTTGCGCGTGCGCAGAAAAGCGGCCAGGCGTTCCTTGAGCAATCCCCGGGCCACGGGCGACTCATTGATGTAGTAGAGCCCGTCGCGCGTGATCGACAGGATGATCGGGTCTTCGACGCTCGACGGCAGGTTCGTCGTCGCCGTCTTGGGAAGGGCCACGGCGACTCCCTGGTGGAGCATGGGAGCGGTGACCATGAAGATGATGAGAAGGACGAGCATCACGTCGACCAGGGGCGTGACGTTGATGTCCGCGAGGTGCTCGTAGGGATCGGAGCTCTGGCGATGGAAGGACAACTACGTGAAATTCCTCTCCGCCAGATTGATGAACTCCAGCGAGAAGTCTTCCATTCCCGCGCGCTGCTCCCGCACCTTGCCCATGAAGTAGTTGTAGAAGATGAGAGCCGGAATCGCGGCGGCGAGACCGGCCGCCGTGTTGACCAGCGCTTCGGAGATTCCGGGCGCCACTGCCGCGATCGAGGTCGAACCCGTCTGGCCGATGGTGCGGAAGGACTGCATGATGCCCCACACGGTTCCGAAGAGGCCGATGAAGGGGCACGCCGAAGCCGTCGTGGCGAGGAAGGTCATGTACCTGGTGAGCCGCGCGACCTCCACCCCGATCCCCCGCTCGAGCGCGCGCTCGACACCCGCGATGTTCTTGATGAGGAGCTTGCCTGCCGGCGTTCCGGCGGCGGTGACGGCCGGGTCCTCCGGACGATTCGCTTTCACCTGGGCGTCGAGCTCCGCGTAACCTGCCTTGAAGAGGGTGGTCAGCGGCGTCTCTCCGAGCTGGGAGGCGATGTTGTTGACCTCGGAGAAACGCTTCGACTTTCGGAAGAAGGAAATGAACTTTTCCGACTGCGCAGTGACCCTCCGGAAGCGGATGAACTTGGCGAAAATGATGATCCAGGAGACGAGGGAGAAAAAAAGGAGGATCCCGAGGACGACCTTTGCCGTAGGGCCGGTTTCGCGGAAGAAAACGAGGAGGGAATCGCCCGAGGCGGGCAGGTTTTCCGCCCGGACAGGCTGCAGAATCGCAGCAATCATCGGTCCGGGACCGTAACATACACATCTGGGGGGGTCAAAGGGAATGGCTCATGCAAAGCCTCGCGTTGTGTTCGCTGTGAAACCTTCCATGCGACGTACGAGGTTCGTGGGCGTGCTCGCGGCCGCCGGGGTTCTCTCGATCTCCCTGTTCGCATCCGGCCGCGAGTCTTCCGCTTCGTCGTCCCCCCGCAAGAAGCCGGCAGCCCCTCAATCTCCGCCCGCGGCCGTCACGCCGATCCCGACTCCCGGAATCGCCACTCTGCCGCCCGAGAAGATCACCGCCGGGATGAAGGGGTACGGCTTCTCCGATTTCGGCAACGGCAAAGGCGTGCAGCGCTTCGAGGTCGAGATCCTCGGAGTCCTGAAGCGTTACGCGCCGCGGCAGGACCTCGTCCTCGCCAGGGTCTCCGGCGCGGGGCTCGAGAACTCCGGCATCATCGCCGGGATGAGCGGCAGTCCGGTTTACGTGGACGAGAAGCTCGTCGGCGCCCTCGCCTACGGCTGGCCGTTCTCGAAAGACGCGATCTGCGGCATCACGCCCATCCAGAGCATGCTCGACATCCGCCACGCCCCCGCCTCGCCCCCCGTCCCGATCGGCGGCGCGAGCTCGGCGTCGAAGGCGTCTGCGGGAGTCTCCGGTCCCGCCGTTGCGCCGGGCGCCGGCAGCGTCACGACGGCCGATCTCATCGACGCCTTCACGACCGGACGCTTCGCGAGCCGCATGGCTCCGCTGATGGAGCCCCTTTCCGGGGCGGCGGCCGCGGGAGAGATGTCCGCGCTTCCGCTGCCGGTCTCGTTCCGGGGCGTCGGGCCGGCGACGGCGCTCTTCGACCGTTTCGTCCAGAGCGCCCGCTTCGTCTCCGTGCCCTCCGGCGCGTCGAGCGCCGGCGCAGGGGCATCGGCGCCCTCGACGGAGTCCGCGGCTCTCAAGCCGGGGTCGGCGATCGCCGCGCAGCTGCTGTCCGGCGACATGGATCTCTCGGCGACCGGCACGGTGACGTGGGTGGAGGGGAACTCCCTGCTCGCCTTCGGGCACCCGTTCCTGTCGATGGGACCCGTGTCGATGCCGATGAGCCGGGCGGAGGTCCTGACCGTTCTCCCTTCGATCTTCCGCTCGTTCAAGTTTGCCGCCACGGGCCCGGTGCTCGGCTCGATCACCCAGGACCGCTCGACCGGGATTCTCGGCACCTTCGGTTCGAAGGCTCCGATGGTTCCCATCACCCTCCGGATCTCGTCCGACGAGACGGGGCCGCAGACCTACCAGTTCTCCGCCGTCCACAATTCGATGCTCACGCCCATCCTCGCGGCGGTGGCGATCGACAACGTGCTCACGACGGTGCAGAAACGCACGGGCGAGCGCACTCTCGTCTGGAAATCCGCGATCCGGACCCCGGAGCGCAACGTGCGGTGGGACTCCGTCTTCTCGGGGCTTCAGGCCCGCGAAGAGGCGGTCGCCTCGATGGCGCTCCTGACGAATTACCTCATGGCCAACGAATTCCACGACCTGCAGATCCTCGGCATGGACATCCAGATCTCCCATTCCGACCGGCTGCAGAGCGCGCGCGTGGTGCACGTCGAAGCGCAGAAGGAGCGGGTCCGTCCCGGGGACGAGGTCCCCGTGTGGATCGACCTGGCGGATTTCCGTGGGAGCAACCGCCGCGTCGTGATGACGCTGAAAATCCCGGCCGACACGCCGCCGGGAATGCTGAACGTGTTCGTCGGCGACGGCTCCGCGGCGACTGCGTACGACCTCGGCGCCGTGCCTCCCGATCCTCAGTCGCTCGACCAGGTCCTCGACTTTCTCGGTCGCATCCGGCCGCCGAACAGCCTCAATCTGCTCTCCTACCGAAAAGCACCCGGCGCGGTGGTGGCCGGAGAGCCTCTGGCGTCTCTTCCTCCGAGCGTCACCGCGATCCTTCGCGACCGCGGCCCGGGCGAAGCCTCGACGCCGGATCTCTCCTACGTCCGCCTCCAGTCGGAGACGCTCGATCAGCCGGTGCCCGTGACCGGATCGGTTCGGCTCCACGTCGAAGTACTTCCTAAGATCTGGTGAGAGGTCAACGATGACGCGTTTTCGCATCGCGATGCTCTCCGTGTGCGCGCTCGGCGTCTTCACCGCGGGCGCGTCGGGAGCCGCCACGAAGATCTGGGTTTCCGACACCGCGACCGACTTTTCGGCAGGCGAGGCCCGCGGCGTTGCCGTCGGAATGGACGGAACGCTGATCCTCTCCAGGCAGGCTCGGCGCGTGGACGGGGTTTCCGAAGCGTCGCTGTTCGCGACGGCGACCGACAAGGCGGGCAACGCCTACCTGGCCACGGGCGACTCCGGACGGATCCTACGAGTCCCCTCCAACGGGAAGCCTGAAGTCGTCGCGACTCTGAAAGAGAAAGAAGTGACCGCGCTCACCGTCGGTCCCGACGGGGTCGTATACGCCGGAGGCTCACCCGGCGGGACCGTGTATCGCGTCGAGAAGGGGACGGTCGTGCCGCTGTACGAGACGCACGCGCGGTACGTGTGGGCGCTCGCTGTTTCGGCCGGGAACCTCTATGCCGGTACGGGAATCCCCGGTCAGATCTTCCGGATCACGCTCCCCAAAGCCGGAGCGAAGGGAGAAGCGGCGGGCGAGCGAATCCACACGACCGCCGATTCACACGTGCGGACGCTCTGCGTGGACTCGCGCGGAAGGATCTGGGCGGGGACCTCCGGGTCCGGGCTCGTCCTCCGCATCGAGCCGTCGGGCGCCGTCTCCACCGTCTATGACTCGGCCAAGGGCGAGATCACTTCGATCGTAGCGGGCCGCGACGGGCGGATGTGGGCGGCGGCAGGATCCTCGGACGTATCCCCGGCCTCCGGAGAGCTCGTGTCCGCGCCCCGCGAGCCTCCGACTGCCAAGCCCGCGAAGCCTCAGACCGAAGGCGGCGGCGGAGGAGGAGAGCCGCGTGCCGAGGTCACCGTGTCCGTCTCCGCGCCCCGCCTTGCTCCGCAGACGACGACGGGCACGCGCGGCGGCTATTCTTCGGAGGTCCTCCTCTTCGACGACGGCGAGCCCGGGCGCCCGATCTGGACCAGCAACCAGGAGCTCGTCTTCGCCCTCGAGCCCGACGGAGACGGCTCGGGAGTTCTCGCCGCGACGGGACCGAACGGGAAGCTCTACCGGCTGGGCGTCGGGCGGGCGTCTCTCGAGCGCACCTTCGACGAGAAGCAGGTCTCGACGCTTTCCGCGGACCTCGTCGGCACCAACGCGGCGACCGGCGTATATCGCATGGCGGGCGGCCCGCGCGAAGGCGAGTACGTCTCCGCGGTCAAGGACACGGGCCGGACGAGCCGCTTCGGAGCCTTCCGCTGGGAGGGGGACGTGCCCCCCGGCACGCGGCTCGAGTTCGCTTTCCGTTCCGGCGAGTCGGCGACGCCCGACACGACGTGGAGCGCGTGGAGCCCTTATGCCGCGGCGAAGCGCGTGGACGTCGTCGCGGCGCCTGGGGGACGATACCTCCAGTACAAAGTGCGTATGAGCTCCGAGGGCTCGGGGCTGCCGGTCATCCGGCGGATCGAGGCCGCCTACCGCAATCGCAACGGGGCGCCCGTCGTCGATTCCCTGATCGCGCTCGGTCCCAACGAGGTGTACGCCCGCTCCGCGTCCGGAGGCTCGAACGTCTTCGAGTCGACGACTCCCGACGAAAGGGGGATCTTC
>DASQJK010000043.1:0-2305 GCA_035631095.1 Thermoanaerobaculia bacterium | reverse complement strand
GCGGCGAGCGCCTCGTACCGGAGGACTCCCTCGTACAGGTCCATCGAGAAGGCGGCGATCTCGGCGCCGGCGAGGGGCGCCCCGGTCGAGGGACGTACGGTGTCGAGCGCGCGCGAGAAATAGAACTCGGCGCACTGAGCGTCGCCGGCGAGCGCAGCCTCCCGGCCGAGCGCGAAGTCCGCGGAGGCGCTCTCGACCGCGCGCACCGCCGGCGAGACCGGCGGCGGTGCGGCGGTCTTTCGGTCCGCCGTCGGAGCGGAGGAGGAACAGGAGGCCGCGAGGACGGCGAACGGAAGGGCAGCCGCGGCGAAGGAAAGCTTCGCCTTCCGGAGAGTGGATTGGGTCATCGGATTGAGGGTAAACCGCCTCCCCGCGAATGCAAACTGTTTTTTCTGTGTACGGAAGCGGAGGGGAACCGGCGTTCCTACTTTCCGAAGATGTGGAACTTCAAGGAGAGCAGGAGCTTCTCGATGTCCTGACGGGCGTTCAGCTCGATCGAGAAAGTCTTCTCCTCACCGATCAATTTCCGGTC
Source organism: Thermoanaerobaculia bacterium (assembly GCA_035631095.1). GTDB lineage: Bacteria > Acidobacteriota > Thermoanaerobaculia > UBA5066 > Gp7-AA6 > JALYUA01. The sequence goes on along the minus strand of DASQJK010000043.1, from coordinate 1,773 downwards.
CTTGTCCTCCAGCCGAAGCCCCACCGTGACCTGATGCCCCTCGGCGAGCTCGCGCCTCGGCACCTGGAGCTCGAAGATGCGGTTCACTTCTTTACGGTGGTTGAGGCTGTTCGCGAGGAGGTCGTCGATCGATATCCCCGCGGCGATCTTCCTGCTCGGCTTCTCCGGAGGAGGCGCTGACGTCGCGTTCTTGCGCAGCTTCTCGAGCTCCGCGAGGATGTCGATGTTCGAGCGCACGCGGACGTGCTTGACCTCCGCCTCCGCGACCTTTTCCGGCTCCCCGGCCTGCGCGCTCGGCGTCTCCGCGAACGAAACGTCGCCGATCTCGAGCGGCTCTTCCGTCGGCTCCGCTTCGGGCAGAGGGGCGTCGAGCGAGTTCAGCGCCTCCTCGAATTCATTGACGGTCTCGACGTCTTCCGCGTCGAACTGCGCGACTTCCATGAGCGCGGGCGGTGGCGGGGGAACCGCTGCCGCCGCCGGCGGGCGGGGCTGCGGCTCGGGAGCCGGAGGCGGCGCGATCACTTCCGGCTCGGGCTCCGGAGGAACGAGAGCCGGGACGGGCGTCGGAGCCGGAGCGGCGGGCTTCGGCACCACCGACGACGCGAAGATCGACGGCGTCGGCGAAGTCTGGCGGTCGTCGCCGAGCATCCTCTTCTTGAGCGATCGCAGCGTCAGCCTCGAGATCGCTTTGAGGGTCTCGAAGACGCCCTGGCCGAGGACCGCGCACGCTTCGTAACTCTCGTAGGTGCCGTTCGGGTTGAGCGACTGAGCGAGCTCGTCCACCGTGAGGATGTTCGAGAGGTCGCGCTTGTTGTACTGGAAGACCAGCGGGAGGTCTTCCATCTTGAGCGAGATCTCCGCGAGGTTCGTGCGGAGGTTGTTCAAGCTCTCGACGTTCGCGTCCTTCATCGCCTTCTGCGAGTCCCCGACGAACACGATGCCGTCGACGCCCTTCAGGACGAGCTTGCGGGTCGTGTTGTAGAAGACCTGTCCGGGGACGGTGTAGAGCTGGACCCGGGTCTTGAACCCGCCGATCACTCCGACATCGAGGGGCAGCAGGTCGAAGAAGAGAGTCCGGTCGGTCTCGGTCTCCAGAGAGACCATCTCACCCCGCGAACCCGGAGACGTCCGTCCGTAAATGTGGTGGAGATTGGTGGTTTTCCCGCAGAGGCCCGGACCGTAGTAAACGATCTTGGCCGCCATCTGCATGGTGGCGTAGTTGAAGAAAACCATTCCCGATTATGCGCTCCGGGGAGATTCGATCACGGAGAAATCTAACATGCCAGCAGGGCGCGAAGCTCGTCGTCCTGATGCGCCGCCGGCGTGCTCGCGAGCGTCTCGCGCGCGAGGAGCACGTACAGGAGACGAAGCTCGGGAGATTGTGCGAGCGCGGCGAGGTGCGAGCGCACCGTCCCGACGTCCCTGCGCGCGACCGGGCCGGTGAACGCGTCCGAGAGAGGTCGCGTCTGCGCGCCGCCGAGCGCGTCGGCCGCGAGCCCGGCGAGGGCCCGGCGCGCGTCCTCTTCCGGTATCCCGGCAGCGGCCCACGCGCGGATCGCGGAGGACAGCACCGCGATCGATCCCGGCGCCGCCAGCGTTGCCCCGGCGTGGTAGAGCGGCTTCACCTCCTTCGAGATCCGGTGGGGGTCCACTCCGAGATCCCGGGCGAACCGTTCCGCGGCGTCGCAGGCCGCGGGATCGCCCTCGATGGCGACAAAGGCGCCCCCCAGCGTTTCCTCCTCGCCGCCGCGAAAGGGCCGGAGCGGATGGAGC
>DASQJK010000042.1:0-6838 GCA_035631095.1 Thermoanaerobaculia bacterium | reverse complement strand
GGATCCTGGTCTTCGTTCCATGTCTTCACTTCGTCGACGACCGCGTTTCGCTTGTGGTTCGCCTCCTCGAACGAGGGAGTGATCAGCACGGCGGGTCCGTCGGTGAAGAGGAGGAGCGCGGTCAGCCGCTCGCTGCGTCCGATGGCGAGGTTGGCCGACCACGCGAGATTCGTCGACGGCGTCACGAAAATCGCATCGATCCCCCGCGCCTTCGCAGCGGCCCGCAACCGCGACTGGCGCTCGCGGAAAACGTCGGCGGGCAGAGGCGGAGGCAGGGCAGGCGCCTGCGAGGGCGCGGCGAGCAGAGCCTTCGGGGAAAGCGCGGCGCGGCCCGCCGCGGCTGCTCCGGCGGCGAGGAGTCCCCGTCGAGTCCAGTCAGGCATGAAGGCACCTCCGCTCGAGTCGAACTAGGATATAGGTTCTCTCGCCTGAGGAGGCCCCATGCCCTACCCGCCCTTGATGGTTCAGCCGATGCGCGAAGAGTTGAAGCGCCTGGGATTCATGGAGCTCTCGACGCCCGACGACGTGGATCGCGAGATCTCGTCGAACGACGAGCCTCTTCTGCTGGTCGTCAACTCCATCTGCGGGTGCGCAGCGGGGGTTGCGCGTCCTGGCGTGGCGATGTCGCTCTCCCATCCTTCCGCGCCCTCGCGCCGGGCGACCGTGTTCGCGGGTCAGGACGTCGAAGCAACCGCGCGGGCGCGCAGCTACTTCGAGGGGTTCCCGCCTTCGTCCCCCCAGATCGCCATCCTCGCCAACGGACGGCTCGTCCACCTCGTTCAGCGGCACGAGATCGAGGGGCGTAGCCCGCAGCAGGTTGCCGAGGCGTTGACCGCGGCCTACGAGAAGCTGCCGAAGAGGTCGGTGGTGGGGAGTCGGTAGTCGGAAGCCGGATGTCGGTAGTCGGTAGTCGGTAGTTGTCAGTCCACTCTGGCTACTGACTACGGACCACTGACCTCACTTCCGTTTCTTCCAATCCCTCACAATCTCCCGCGCCGCATTGGCCCCGTTCGCCCCGGTGAGGCCGCCGCCCGGATGGGTCCCCGACCCGCACAGATAGAGTCCCGCGACCGGCGTCCGGTACCGGCCCCACCCGAGGATCGGTCGCATCGTGAAGATCTGATCCAGCGAATGCTCTCCGTGGAAGATGTGCCCGCCGCTCAAGCCGAACGTCTCCTCGAGGTCTACGGGCGTGAGCACCCGCGTCGCGAGGACGCGGTTCTCGAAACCCGGCGCGTGCTCCGCGACGATCTTTCCGACGACCCGGGGCAGCTCGGCGCCCCGCTCGCTCCACGTGCCCGTCGCGAGCCGGTACGGCGCGTACTGGACGCGGACGGAAAGGACGTGAGCACCCGCAGGAGCGAGAGAGGGGTCTGAGATCGTGGGAATCGTGGCTTCGCAAAGGGGCCGCGGAGACAGGTCGCCGTACTTCGCAGCGTCGAAGGCGCGCTCGATCTCGTCGATCTCCGTTCCCAGGTGGATGCGCCCCGAAAGAGCGGCCTTCGGGTCCGCGCCGTTGAGCGAGCGAAACTCGGGAAGGGCCGAGAGGGCGAAGTGCACCATCGCGACGACGCCCTGCGAGCGGTAGTTCGTCACGTTCGCGACGAACTCCGGATCCTGCTCGCCGGGGTCGACCAGTTTGAGCATGGTCGATTTCGGGTCGGCGCTCGAGACGACCGTTCCCGCTTCGATCTCTTCGCCCGACTCGAGAACGACGCCGGTCGCCGCGCCGTTGCGGACGCGGATGGAAACGACGCGAGCGTCCGTTCGGATCTCCGCGCCCGCAGCGCTCGCCGAGGATGCGAGGGCCGCCGAGAGAGCGCCCATTCCCCCGCGGACGAAGCCGGCGGGGCCGCCGGAGTGAGAGTCCGCCGCCGCGCCGAGCAGCAGATTCGCTGCCGTTCCCGCTGACCAGGGACCCGCAAAAGAGCCGGCGATCCCTCTTGCGGCGATCACGGCGCGAAGCGGCTCGGATTCGAACCATTCGGCCGCGAAATCGGCGACGGCCATCGGTCCCCATCGGAGGAGACGCCACGCGTCGCGCTTCGGAAGCGCGCGGAATTTTCGCCCGAGCTTCGCGAACCCGAGAACGTCCTTTCCTCCGGGACGGTCGATCCGGGGAGGGGTCATCGAGAGAAGCGGAGCGAGCAGAGCTCCGATGCGCGAGAGGCTCTCGTGGAACACGGGAAACCGCTCCGCGTCCTTCTTCGAAAACACGGAGAGCCCGGACGCGGTCCGCGCGGGATCCTCGTGGAGGAGCAGCGGCCGGCCCTCCGCGGAGGGGGCGAACACGCGGACGGCCGGACGGATGGGCTCGAAACCGTGGCGCTCGAGATCGAGCGCGCGAACGATCGAGTCGAGGAGCGGCCCGGAGGAGGAGAAGACCGTCGATGCCCGGAACCCGGGGTGGAACTCCTCCGTGACCGCCGTGCCTCCAGCGACCGGCCGGCGCTCCAGCACGAGCGGCCGGAGACCGGCGCGCGCGAGCATCCCGGCCGCGACGAGCCCGTTGACTCCGCCGCCGATGATTACCAGCCGGCCCGTAGAGGATGTCAAGCCCGCCGTCTCTTCATATCGGCCAGCAGCACGCCCGCCGCGTTCTTTCCCGGGGCTCCCATGATGCCGCCGCCCGGATGGGTGGCTGAGCCGCACATGTCGCGGCGGCGAGCCGCGTCGGTCCGGAGGCCGCCGGAGCGAAGCGCGGCCGAACGGACCGCCTCGAATTTCGCGCTCACGCGCGCCGCCTTTTAATGTCCCCGAGTAGCACGCCCGCCGCATTCTTTCCCGGCGCCCCCATGATTCCCCCGCCGGGATGGGTGGCTGAGCCGCACATGTAGAGCCCGCGGATCGGCGTCCGATAGCGGGCCCATCCGGGGGCGGGGCGCAGAAAGAAGAGCTGCTCGAGCGTGAGCTCGCCCTGGAAGATGTTCCCCTCCGTGAGGCCGAAGACCCGCTCGATGTCGAGCGGCGTCAGGACCTGCCGGTGCAGGATGTGGTCGCGGATCCTCGGCGCGTGGACGGCGAGGGCGTCGATGACCGCGTCGCCGAAGGCCTCGCGCTGGTCGTCCCAGTTTCCTTCCTTCAGGTGGTAGGGCGCGTACTGGACGAAGCACGACATGACGTGCTTGCCGGGCGGCGCGACGGACGGGTCGGTGAGACTCGGGATGACCACGTCCATGTAGGGCCGCCGCGAGAAGCGGCCATATTTCGCGTCGTCGTACGCGCGCTCCATGTACTCGACCGACGGCGAAATGGAGATCGCCCCTCGCAGGTGCGCTCCCGGCCCGGGGAGGGCCGTGAACTCCGGCAGGCCGTCGAGCGCGAGGTTCACCTTTCCGGACGAGCCGCGGAACTTGTACCGCTCGAGGTCTTCGACGAAATCTCCGGGGAGCTCGTCCCTTCCGACCATCTTCATGAAGGTCAGACGCGGATCGACGCTCGAAGAGACGACCGCCGCGTCAATCTGCTCGCCGCTCTCGAGCACGACGCCGACCGCGCGGCCGCCGCGCACCAGGATCTTCGCAATCGGCGCCTCGGTGCGGATCTCGACGCCCGCCTCGCGCGCAGCGTCGGCGACCGCGTTCGAGATCGCCCCGGTGCCTCCGCGGGCGAAGCCCCAGGACCGGAACGCGCCGTCGATCTCTCCCATGTAGTGGTGGAGCAGGACGTAGGCGGTGCCCGGCGAACGGACGCCGAGGAACGTGCCGATGATCCCGGAAGCGGCCATCGTCGCCTTGAGGACGTCCGTCTCGAACCAGCGGTCGAGGAAGTCCACCGCGCTCATCGTCATGAGCTGGACCTGGTTCGTCTGATCCTCCGGGCGGAGCTTCTGGAATCGCCGCCCGATGCGGAGCAGCTCCCAGAGACCCCGCGGGTCGAGCGAGGTCGGATCGGGCGGAGTCATCGACAGGATCGGCTTGACGAACCGTCCCATCTCGACCATCGCCTTGCCGTACTCGTCGTACGCCTCCGCGTCGACCTTCGAGTGGCGGGCGATCTCGCGGCGTGTGCGGCCGTGGTCGTTCACGCGCCAGAGGTAGTCCCCGTTCTCCATGGGAGTGAAGGTTCCGTCCAGGGGAAGGATCTCGAGGCCGTGCCGCGGAAGATCGAGCTCGCGGATGATCTCCGGCCGCAGGAGAGAAACGACGTAGGAGGCGACGGAGAACTTGAATCCCGGGAAGACTTCTTCCGTCACGGCGGCGCCGCCGAGGACATGTCGCCGCTCGAGCACCAGGACCCGTCGTCCGGCGCGTGCGAGGTACGCGGCGTGTACGAGTCCGTTGTGCCCGCCGCCGACCACGACGACGTCGTAACGTTGGCTCATTCTTCCTGCGAGGAAGCGAGTTTATATAATCCGCGCTTCTCCAACGTCACACCGTCATCGAGGTCACACGTTGCCGATCGGAACCGCGGTTCACGAGAAGACGTTCGCGCTCTGTGAGAGCCTGAGCTACCGCGAGTGGTCCGGTTATTACGCGGTGTCGTCCTACGAGATCCATCACGAGCACGAGTACAACGCGATCCGCAATGCGGCGGCGCTCATCGATGTCTCGCCTCTCTACAAGTACCGGATCAGCGGGCGCGACGCCACGCGGCTCGTCGATCGCATCGTCACGCGCGATCTCCGCAAGGTCGCGGTCGGTTCCGTCATTTACACGCCGTGGTGCGACGAGCACGGAAAGACCATCGATGACGGAACGGTCTCGCGCCTGGAAGAGAACGTGTATCGCTGGACCGCAGCCGATCCCTCGATGCGGTGGTTCCGGCAGAATGCGGTGGGCCTCGATGTCGAGATCGAGGACATTTCCGAAAGGGTCGCGTCTCTCGCGCTCCAGGGACCGACGTCGGGCCGCCTGCTCCAGGCCGTCGCGGAGGCCGACGTCGCGAAGCTGAAGTATTTCCGGGTGACACGCGGAAAGATCGCGGGCGTTCCCGTCGAGATCTCCCGGACCGGATACACCGGCGACCTCGGCTACGAGATCTGGATCCCGTGGGAGAAGGCCGGCACGGTCTGGGACGCGCTCGTCGCCGGGGGCAAGCCGTTCGACATCCGCGCCGCGGGCATGCTGGCGCTCGACGTCGCCCGCATCGAAGCGGGCCTGCTCCTGATCGACATCGACTTTGCGAGCAGCAAGAAGGCGCTGATCGAGTCGCAGAAGTACTCGCCCTTCGAGATGAACCTCGGCCGGCTCGTCCACCTCGACAAGCCCCGCTTCGTTGGCCAGGCCGCGCTGGCGGCGGAGAAGCGGCGCGGCCCCGCGCGAAAGATCGTCGGGCTCGAGATCGACTGGACGTCGGTAGAGTCCCTCTTCGACCGCGTCGGCCTCGCTCCGCAGGTGCCCGCCGCGGCCTCGCGCGTCGCGGTTCCCGTATACGGGCGCGGTGGCCAGGTCGGCAAGGCGACGTCCAGCACCTGGTCGCCGACTCTCAAGAAGTTCATCGCGCTCGCGACGATCGACCGCGGAAACGAAGCCGCCGGCACGGCCCTCGAGTTCGAGCTGACCGTCGAAGCCGTACGGCATCGGGTTCCCGCTCGGGTCGTCGAGACTCCGTTCTTCAACCCTCCCCGGAAAACGGCTGCGCTGGACCCGGCATGAGCCCGCTTCCCCTGACGGAGGTCGTCGAAGCGTACGACCCCGGCGACCCGCTGGAGGAGGCCTGGACCATCCCGGCGAGCTGGTACGTCGACCGGCGCGTCGCCGATCTCGAACGCGGCACGGTGTTCTCGCGCTCGTGGCAGATGATCGGCCGCTCCGACCAGGTCGCCGCTCCCGGCGCCTTTGTGACCGCCGAAATCGCCGGCGAGCCGATCGTCGCGGTGCGCGGCGCGGACGGCGTCCTGCGCGGGTTCTTCAACGTGTGCAGGCACCACGCGGCCGCGGTGGAGACCCGGCCGGAAGGGACCACCCACCTGCTCCGCTGCCCGTACCACGGCTGGACGTACTCGCTCGCCGGCGAGCTCAAGGGCACCCCCGACTTCCAGGGCGTCTGTGGGTTCGACAAGGCGAAGATGGGGCTCGTCCCCGTCGCGGCGGCGGAGTGGGAAGGCTTCGTCTTCGTGCGGCTCTCTTCCGAGGGTCCAAGCCTGATGGAGTTCCTGGGCCCGCTGCCCGAGCAGTTCGGTCCGCTGAACCTGGCCGGCCTCCACTTCGTCGAGCGGCGGCGATACGCGTTCGACTGCAACTGGAAGGTCTTCGTCGACAACTATCTCGACGGCGGGTACCACGTCCCGCACCTCCACAAAGGCCTCGACAGCGTCCTCGACTACGCGAACTACCGGATCGAGAACGGCGAGCGGTACTGCCTCCAGTGGAGCCCGGTCGTCGCCGAAGGCGCGGAGGCCCAGACGGGTGCGGTCCGAAAGGGCGATCGCGCCCTCTACTACTGGATCTACCCGAACTTCATGGTGAACTGGTACGAGGGCTTGATGGACACGAACCTCGTCCTGCCGCTCGGCGCGGAGAAGACGGAAGTGATCTTCGACTTCTACTTCGCCGACGTCTCCGAAGCGGCGCGCGAGCGCAACGAGGCCTCCATCGAGGTGGGCCAGCGGATACAGGATGAAGATACGGCGATCTGCCATTCGGTCCAGAAGGGACTCGGGTCTCGCGCATATCAGGCGGGCCGGCTGTCGGTCCGCCGCGAAGGGGGAGAACATCTCTTTCACCGGCTGCTCGCCGCCGATTTGAGATCCGGACTGAAATGAAGATTCCCGAATTGATTCAAGCGAAGCGCTCTCTCGGCCGCCTGTTCGCGAAGCTAACGCCGCGGCCGAAAGCCCGCCGCGAGGGGGGGGGAACATCTCTTTCACCGGCTGCTCGCTGCGGATTTGAGATCC
>DASQJK010000041.1:0-2660 GCA_035631095.1 Thermoanaerobaculia bacterium | reverse complement strand
TGCCCGCGCGGATCGCATCGGGCCGGTTCCGGAACCTCGTCGGAAGGATCGAGGCGTCGGGTCTCGAGGGGAAGCTGGCCTTCGACGTCGAGAGCGCGGATCTCAAGCTCGAAAGGCTGCGCGGCGCGCTGACTCTGCGAGGAACCTCCGGCGACGTCGAGGCGTCGGACATCGCCGGCTCGTGGGATTCGGAGTTCACGAGCGGCGACCTGAAAGTCCGCGGCTTCCGCGGCGAGCGCATCGCGATTCGCGCCACCTCCGGGGATCTCGACGCGAGGGACGTCGTCGCGGCCCAGGCGCGGATCCAGACGACTTCCGGCGACGTGCTCCTGCGGGATGCCGACCTGCAGGAGCTCGAGGCGCACTCGACTTCCGGCAACGTCGAGGTCGATCAGAAGACGGTCCGTCTCGCGCGGGTGCGCGTCGAGGCGACCAGCGGCGACGTGACACTGCGGCTCCCCGGCGACGCTTCTTTTCAGGCGGACGCGAGCCACGGCAGCGGTGACGTGGAGGTCGATTTCCGCGACGTGGTTTCGCAGCCCCGCGAGGAACCGTCCTCCTTCCGTCGCGGGACCGGCGGCACGCAGATCCGGGTGAAGACGACCAGCGGGAATCTGACGATCACGCCGCGGTGAGCGGACGTCCACCTTGTCATCCTGAGGAGCGAAGCGACGAAGGAACCGCCCTGTTAGTCGACGAGGGCGCCACGAGTGCCCTCCGGCAGGGCAGGTCTTTCGCTTCGCTCAGGATGACAAAGAATAAGCTTCGCCTCGTGAACCAGGAGCCGGCCGACTCTCCGTCGCTCTCCGTGCCGCGCGTCACGCTTCAGGTCATCGGCATTCTTCTCGCGACGGCGGCGGCGCTCTGGGTCGTCTTCCGCATTCGAGGGGTCATCCTCCTGCTCGTCCTCGCAATCTTCTTCGCGTACCTGATCTCGCCCCTCGTCGCGCTCGCCCGGCGCCCGCTCGTAATCCGAGGCCGGCCGCGCGCGCTGCCGCTGCCGGCCGCCATAGCTGTCGTCTATCTCCTCATCTTCGGCATGCTCGCGCTCGCGGTCTGGCTGCTCTTTCCGATCGCCGCCTCCCAGTTCTCGGCGCTGGCGAGCGCGGGCCCCCGCTACGCGGCCGGCGTGCGCTCCTGGCTCACCTCCGTACAGACGTACGAGCGCTCCCACTTTCCCCAAGAGCTCCAGGCGGCGGTCAACAGCGGAATCGAGCGCGCGCTCTCGGCCGCGGGCCAGGCCATCGAGCGCGGATTCCTGCCCTTCCTCGCGGCGGTCGCCGGTTTCGTGCCGTGGCTCGTTCTCGTCCCGATACTGGCGCTCTTCCTCCTGAAGGACGCCGATGCGTTCCGGAGGTCCGTGCTGCGCCTCGCGCCGACCGCGCGAATGCGGTGGAGGGGAAAGGACTTTTTCGAGGACGTCAACGCCACGCTCGCGGCATACATCCGCGCGCAGCTCGTCGCCTGTCTCATCGTGGGAGCGGCGTGCACGGCGGGTTTCGCCGTGATCGGCGTCCCTTACGCGGTGGTTCTCGGAATCGCCGCGGGACTCCTCGAGTTCATCCCCCTCGCGGGGCCGGTCACGATCGGCGCGGTCGCCGTTTTTCTCGCCGCTTTCCGCTCCCCCGGCCAGGCGGTCGCGACCCTCGTGTTCCTGATCGTGCTGCGGATCGTCGAGGACTACGTCGTGTACCCGCGGATCATCGGGCGCGGGATCCACCTGCACCCCCTCGCCATCATCTTCGCAATCCTCTGCGGCGCGGAGCTCGGTGGGCTGGCCGGAATTTTCTTCTCCATTCCCGTCGTCGCGGTCGTCTCCGTCGCGGTGCGCCACTGGCGCGAGCACCGCGCGGAAGAAGTCGTCGTGCCCCCGAACCTGCCCGCATGAGCGCCTTTCTGCAGGACCTGCGGTTCGCCGCCCGGGCGCTGCGCAAGAGCCCCGGATTCACGGCGGTCGCGCTCGCCACGCTGACCCTCGGCATCGGCGCCAACACGGCGATCTTCTCGGTCGTCGACGCCGTGCTGCTGCGGCCGCTTCCGTATCCGGAGCCGTCGCGCATCGTCGCGCTCTTCCAGAATCTCCCCAGCCAGAACGTCGCCCAGACGGGCGTTTCGTGGCTCAACTACGAGCAGGTCGCCGCGAGGAGCCGTTCCTTCGACTCGATCGCGGCGATCCGCATGCACGACTTCACTCTGACGGGCCGCGGCGACCCGGCTCTGGTCATCGGCCTCACCGTGACGTCCAACGTGTTCTCCGTCTTTCGCGCGAAGCCCCTCCTCGGGCGGGCGTTCGAGGCGGGAGACGACGCACCCGGCTCACCCTCCGTCGTCCTTCTCGGCGAGAGGCTCTGGCGGGAGCGATACGGCGGAGATCGCGGCGTCCTCGGGACTTCCGTGATGCTCGACGACGCGCCCTTCACGGTCGTCGGCATCGTGGCGGACGCGCTCCGTCCGCCTCCCGCCAACCCCCGGCCGGACCTCTGGGTGGCCTTGACGCACGATCCCGTTTTTCCGGACCTGCGCCCTCGCCGCGGCGGACATTACCTCCGGCTCGTCGGACGGCTTCGCAGCGGCGCGACCGTGGCGTCCGCCGAATCCGAGCTCGCGGTGCTCGCCGCCGCGCTCGCGAAGGAGTATCCGAAAGAAAACGCCGGCTGGGG
>DASQJK010000040.1:0-3808 GCA_035631095.1 Thermoanaerobaculia bacterium | reverse complement strand
GCCGAAGAGTTCATCGACCGCGTATCGAAGGGAATCGCGGCCCGCAGCGCGCCGGGCGCCGGCGGCGACAAGGGGTTCGTCGAGCGGGAGATCGCGCGGCGCACCGACTGTTTCGGCAACGTCTGCCAGCTCTTCTCCACTTACGAATCGCGCTACACCGCCGCGGACGCGAAGCCGTTCGTGCGCGGGATCAACTCGATCCAGCTCGTGAAGGACGGGAACCGCTGGTGGGTCGCCAACGTGGTCTGGGACCAGGAGGCGGAGGGCAAGCCGATTCCTCCCGCGTACCTGCCGAAGAGCTGACGCCCTCAGATCTCGATCTGGGCTCCCAGCTCCACGACGCGGTTCGGGGGCAGCTTGAAGAAGAGCGTCGCGCTGCGGGCGTTGCGTGACATGACGGCGAAGATCCGCTCGCGCCAGATCGCCATACCCGGCCGCTTCGTCGCGAAGATCGTCTCTTTTCCGAGGAAGAAGCTCGTGTCGTTCGGCGGGAAATCGAGCCCGGGAAACTGGATCGTTCCGAGCATCTCCGGCACGTGGGCATCCTCCATGAAGCCGTAGAGGGCGACTACCCGGAAGATCCCGAAACCGAGGCCCTCGACGTCAAGGCGCTCGGCGGGCGGCACGTGTGGCTGCTCCGCAGTCGTGACCGTCAGGAAGACGATCTGCCGGTGGAGAACCTTGTTGTGCTTCAGGTTGTGCAGGAGCGTCGGCGGCACACCCTCCGACGTGCGGGACATGTAGATCGCCGTGCCCTGGACGCGCGGGACCTTCCCCTTCCCGACGTCGGCCATGAAAATGTCGATCGGCAGGATTTCGCTCCGGAGCCTCGCGTCGAGGATCTCCCGCCCGCGGCGCCAGGTCGTCAGCAAAGTGAAGACCCCGCCCGCGACGACGAGCGGGAACCATCCGCCGTGCGGGACCTTCACGATGTTCGCCCCGAAAAAAGCGAGGTCCGGTACCAGAAAAGCGGCCGCGAGCCCGGCCGCCGCGCCGGACGACCACCCCCAGCGTTCTCGGGCGACGACGGCCATGAGGATCGTCGTGATCGCCATCGTGGTCGTCACGGCGACCCCGTACGCCGCCGCGAGACTCGACGAAGACCCGAAGCCGAGCACGAGCGCGATCGTGCTCAGCATCAGCGCCCAGTTGACGGACGGGACGTAGATCTGCCCGATCTCTTTTGCGGAAGTGTGGTCGATACGGACCCGCGGGCAGTAGCCGAGGAGGACCGCCTGGCGAGTCAGAGAGAAGGCGCCCGAGATGACGGCCTGCGAAGCGATCACCGCCGCCACCGTTGACAGGACCACGAGCGGGTAGAGCGCCCATCCGGGGACCATCCCGTAGAACGGGTGCGAAGCGGCCGCCGGGTTGGCCAGCAGAAGCGCACCCTGGCCGAAGTAGTTGAGGACGAGCGACGGCAGCACGAGCGCGAACCACGCGATCCGGATCGGCTTCGGACCGAAGTGCCCCATGTCCGCGTAGAGCGCTTCCCCGCCGGTGACAACGAGAAAGACGGCGCCCAGCACGAGGAAGCCGCGGCCCGGATTGTCGATGAAGAGGCGGACGGCGTCCATGGGATTCACGGCGCCGAGCACCCTCGGCTCGCGAATCACGTGCGCCGCGCCGAGCACTCCGATGCAGAGAAACCAGACCAGCATGACGGGCCCGAACACCGCGCCAACGCCGCCCGTGCCGCGCCGCTGGAAGATGAAGAGAGCGATCAGAATCACGATCGTGATCGGTTCGACCGAGTGGGCCAGCGCGGGAGTCGCGATGCCCACGCCCTCGACCGCGGAGAGCACGGAGATCGCCGGCGTGATGATCCCGTCTCCGTAGAGGAGCGCCGCGCCGAAGATTCCGAGGAGGATGAGGACCCACCGAATGCCGTGCTCGCCGCGCGCCGGCGGCTTCAGGAGCGACATGAGGGAAAGGATCCCGCCTTCGCCGCGGTTGTCGGCCCGCATGACGAAAACGAGGTACTTGATCGAAATCACGATGATGAGCGACCAGAAAACGAGCGAAAGCACGCCGAGCACGTTGCCGGGCGTGGTCGGGATCGCATGCGGACCGTGGAAACACTCCCGCAATGCGTACAGCGGACTCGTGCCGATGTCGCCATAGACGATCCCGAGGGCTCCGAGCGAAAGCGTGGCGAGATATCGCCCGCGTGGATCGACTGTCCGAGCCGCGTCAGCCAGTGCGAATACCTCCTGCCGTCATCGCAGGCAAGAGCGGCGCCAGCTACGGCTCATTGAAGGTCGTACGTGTCGATTTTCTCGCCCTTCAGATACTTCTCGAACCAGTTCACGATGTGCTGGAGCCGCTCGACTCGGTGCGACGGCTTGCCCGAGCGGGACAGCTCGTGTGTCTCCCCGGGAAACCGCACCATCACCGCGGTCTTCTTCTGAGCCTTCAGGGCGCGGAACATCGCCTCGCCTCCCTGCGCCGGAGGTGTCCGCAGATCGTCGTCGCCTTCGACGAAGAGCATCGGCGTCACGATCTTGTCGGCGTACCGGACGGGGGAGCGTTTCCAGAACTCCTCGCCGTCCTGCATCGGGTTTCCCTTGAACCATGACGGCGTGAACAGGGAAAAGTCCGCCGTGTACCAGAAGGACGCCCAATCGCCGACGGACCTCTGCGAGACGGCGGCGGCGAAGCGGTCCGTCTGCGTCACCGCCCAGTTGGTCAGAAGCCCTCCCCCGCTGCCTCCCGTCACGCCGACTTTCTTCGGATCGACGTAGCCCTTCGCGAGCACGAGGTCGACGCCGGCCATGATGTCCTTGAAATCGTCGCCCGGATAGCGGTACTGGATTACGTTGGCGAAGTCCTGGCCGTAGGTCGTGCTGCCCCGCGGGTTCGTATAGAAAACGACGTAGCCCTTCGCCGCCATCCACTGGAACTCATGGGTGAAGGTGCGGCCGTACGCGCTGTGGGGGCCGCCGTGGATCTCGACGATCATCGGGTACTTGCGCGTCGCATCGAATCCCGGCGGCTTGAGGATCCACGCGTTGATCTTGGTGCCGTCGAAGCTCGGGTACCAGATCTCCTCCGGCTCCGGAAGAGTCAGGCTTGCAAAAAGGGCCTCGTTGACCTTCGTCAACCGGCGGACCTTCTTCGACGCCGTGTCGAGCGCGTAGAGCTCCCCGACATGCGTGTCGTCACTCATCGTGAACGCGACGCGCGAGCCGTCCGCCGTCGACGTCCATGCCATCACGTCGTGGTCGCCGGACGTGAGCGGATCGACTCTCCCGGTCGCGACGTCCACGCGGACGAGGTTCGACCGCCCGTGCTCGGTGACGGCCGTCAGAAGTCCCCGTCCGTCGGGAGTCCAGAGGAGCCGTCCCGGGCTCGTGCCGCGGGGCGCGTGCTGGTCGCCGCCCACGGAGCTTCCAATCTCGAAGTCTTTTCCGGGAGTGAGCGCTCGAGCCCTGCCGTCGCGGAACAGGTAGATGTCGGAACGCGTGTGCGACTGGACCTGCGGCGGATTGACCGAGCCGACGAACGCCCACGAAGCCGAATCCGGCGAGCGGACCGCTCCCCGAACCGGGCCGGCGATGTCGATGACGGTGTCCATCGTCCCGCCGTCCCCCGGGATCGAATACAGATTCGAGTCCGGCGGCTCGTAATAGGGCTCGTCGACGCGGTCGGAGATGAAGAAGATGCGGGAGCCGTCGCGGCTCCACGCGATCTCGGTCTCGTCATACCGGCCGCCGGTCAGACGCTTCGGCTCGGCGGGAGCTTCTCCGTCGGGAATCGCCGCGACCCAGACGTGCTCGTGGTGGGAGGGATCGAGCCAGCCCTGGCC
>DASQJK010000039.1:0-7004 GCA_035631095.1 Thermoanaerobaculia bacterium | reverse complement strand
GTTGGAGGCGCCGCGGATCTTGAACGACCCGATCGGCTGCAGGCACTCGAGCTTCAGCCAGATTTCGCCGAAGTCCGCGGAGGAGTCGGCCGAGGAAGGCTCCAGCCGGATGAGGGGAGTCCGGAGAGCGGAGCCGGCGATCCGCTCGCGCGCGGCGCGGATCTCGTCGATCGGCACCCGCCCCAGCGGCTTCATGCGTCGCCCGGGTCGCGCCAGCCGCCGAGGTCGACGCGGAGAACGTCCGGATCCTGTTCTGCTTTGCGGGCGATGTGGTCCGCGGAGGCGACGTCCTCGATCGCGAGGCCGAGCGACTTGAAGAGCGTGACCTCGTCGGCGGATCGGCGCCCCCGGGCGGCGCCGGTAAAGACGTCGCCGATCTCCGCCACGATGTGCTCGTCGCCGAAGGCGCCCTCCTTCTTCGGGATCAGGAAGTCGCCGGCCTCGTTCAACACCGACTCGCGCCGGTCGACGAAGAGGCGGGACCGGAGGACCGCCGCCGTGTCGAGCTCCCGTGCGAAAGGCACGCTCGACCCGACCGCGTTGACGTGGACGCCCGGCGCGAGCCACTCGCCGGCGACCACGGGCTCCCTGGAAGAAGTCGCCGTGCAGACCAGATCGGCGCCATCGACCGCTTCTTTCACAGTCGCGACCGGCTCGACCTCCATCTCGTGCCGGTCGGATTCCCGGCGCGCGAATCTCCGTGCCGCGTCGAGGTTCCGGCTCGCGACGCGCACGCGGCGGATGCGCCGGACGGCGAGCATCGCGGCGAGGTGCGTGCGCGCCTGGACGCCGGACCCGACGAGCGCGAGGTCGGCGGCGTCCTCGCGAGCGAGCGCCCGCGTCGCCGCGCCGGAAACGGCCGCCGTGCGGATAGCGGTGATCGACGTCGCATCGACGACGGCGCGGAGACTTCCGTTCGCGCCGTCGTACAGGAGGACGGCCCCCTGGTGCGTGTCGAGCTCGGTCCCCTCGTTCCCGTGGAAGAACGACACCGCCTTGACGCCGAGGGCGTTCTCCGGGGCGAGGTAGCCCGGCATCAGGCCGAGGGCGCCCCGTTTGCCGTCGAGCCACAGGATCGACCGGAGCGGGAGAAGCGCCTCGCCGCGCGCGAGCGTCGAGAGCGTGCGCTCCATCAGGTCGATGCATTCATTCATCGGCAGGAGCCGGGCGACCTGCCTCTGGTCGACGATCAGTACGGAAATGGGGCCTCCGCGTTGCGGCGGATTGTCCCACGGAGACCCGCGGCTATTTCGCCGAGGTCACGATGCCCTCGAACCCCCTGGACTCGAGAGACGCGAGCGTCTCCTCCGCTTTCTTGCGCGATTCGAAGGGCCCGACTTTCACGCGGGAGAGCCCGCCGTACGGCTGGAGATAGACCGTGAGCCCCGTCGCGCGCACGCGCTCGGCATGGCGCTCCGCCCTGCCGGCCTCGCCGAACGAGCCCACCTGAACGGCCCAGCCGCCGGGGGGCGCCACGGGCTCGCGGTCGGGCGCGCGCGTGATGAGCGCGATGCGCACGCTGGCGGTTCCCGGACCGATCACTCCGATCTCGCGCGCCGCCGCCTGGGAGAGGTCGATCACGCGGCCTTTGACGAACGGTCCCCGGTCGTTGATCCGCACGCGCACGGTCCGGGAGTTCTCGACGTTCTGCACGTCGACGATCGTCCCGAGCGGCAGCTGGCGGTGCGCCGCGGTCAGCCGCGACGAGTCGTAGATCTCACCGGACGCCGTCGGTTTTCCCTCGAAGCCGTCGTTGCCGCCGTACCACGAGGCTACGCCCGTCTCGATCCAGACGGGCTCGCCGGGAGAGGTCGCGGTCCCGGCCGGCGGACGCGAGCCCGCCGAAGCTGGAGGGTTCGGAGCCGGCGACGTCGTGGCGCAGCCCCCGGCGGCCAGAAGAACCGCGGCCGCGAGGACCGCAAGAAGGAGCGGAAGGCGGCTTGGCGCTCGGCGCATCAGACCCGAACGGGAGAGGGCGCCGCGCTCTCGACGTCCGCGAGCGCCGGGTCGAGCTCCTCGCGGACGAAGCTTTCGACCTGCTCAGCGGCGCGGCCGACCAGCCGAGCCGGACTCGCGGCCGCGGCGACCTCCGCCCCGCCGATCGGGAACGCCGGGTCGCCGGCGATCCGTTCCAGCAGGTCCGCCGGGCCGCCGTCGTGCGCGCGCTTGTCCGCCGACGCGCGCGCGTGGACGCGGAGCTTCTCGTGGAGCTCCTGCCGGTCGCCGCCGGCGCGCACCGCCTCCATGAGCACGTTCTCGGCGGCGAGGAAGGGGAGCTCCGCGGCGAGCCGGCGGGCGCTGACCTCCGGATGCACGACGAGCCCGCCGACCACGTTTTCGAGGAGCACCAGGATCGAGTCGGCGGCGAGGAACGCCTCGGGCACGGCGATGCGCTTGTTGGCGGAGTCGTCGAGGCTGCGCTCGAGCCACTGGTTCGCGGCGGTCATTGCGGTGTCGAGCGAGAGCGCCATTACGTGCCGCGCGAGCGAGCAGATCCGCTCGGCACGCATGGGGTTTCGCTTGTAGGGCATCGCGGAGGAGCCGACCTGGCCGCTCTCGAACGGCTCTTCCATCTCGCCGTCGTGCTGAAGCAGGCGGAGATCCGTCCCGATCTTGTGCGAGCTCTGCGCGATGCCGGAGAGCGCGTGCACGACGTGATCGTCCTGCTTGCGCGAATAGGTCTGCCCCGAAACGATCTGCCGCCGCGCAAAGCCGGCGCGCGCCGCAAGGGCGCGGTCGAGCTCCTCGACCCGCCGTGAGTCGCCCCCGAAGAGAAGCAGGAACGACGCCTGCGTTCCCGTCGCTCCCTTGGCCCCGAGGAACCGCAGGTCGCGCTCGACGCGGCGCACCGTCTCGAGGTCCATCAGGAGGTCGTTGGCCCAGAGAGCGGCGCGCTTGCCGACGGTCGTCGGCTGCGCCGGCTGGTAATGCGTGTAAGCGAGCGCCGGGAGATGGCGATGTTCGAGCGCGAAGTCTCGAAGCCGGCGTAGCACCGCGGCGAGCCGGCGCTCGGTCAGGCGCAACGCCTCGCGCATCTGGATCAGGTCGCCGTTGTCCGCGACGTAGGCTGACGTGGCGCCCCAGTGGATGATCCCGCGGGCCGCCGGGGCCGCTTCGCCGAACACGCGGACGTGGGCCATCACGTCGTGGCGGGTCCTCTCCTCCTCGCGCGCGGCGGCCTCGAAGTCGATTGATCCGATGCCGGCCGCCATCTGGGAAAGCGCCGCGTCGCTGATCGGCAGGCCGAGCCGCTTCTCCTCCTCCGCCAGCCAGAGCCACAGGCGCCGCCAGGTCTCGAACTTGAACCGGGTGGAGAAGACGGCCGACATCTCGGCCGACGCGTAGCGCTCCGCGAGAGGGCTCGCGTATCCGTCAGTACCGATCATCCCGCCTCTTCCGTCCCCGCGTCGTCTCCGATCATGAACTCCGAAGGTGCGTCATTGCCGCAGACGAGGCACTGGGCGTCCTGGATGCGGCCCGATTCCATCTCGAAGACGTAACAGGGTGTGTGGCAGTTCCGGCAGATCAGAAAGTCGACCTCCCGATCCTCGGCAAGCGGCTTCTTCGGCCGGCGCGGCTCTGCCACTGACGCATTGTCGTTCAGTCGGACATCATTTGTCCATTTGTCGGCTATTCTGAAAATAGATGTCCTCATTGGCGCTCATCATTTGTGCGCTCGCCGCGCTCGCGGTCGCCGGGGCCGCGTTCGTACTGCTGGCGCGGACACGGGAGACGTCCGCGCGCCTCGACCGCCTTCTCTCGGAGGCCGCGTCCTCCCGCGGCACGTCCGAGTCTCTCGACCGGCGCTTCGACGAGCTGCGGCGCTCCGTGGATACACGCGTTCAGGGAGTCGAGTCGCGCCTCGTCGAGGGGCAGAAGAGCCTCGTCGACCATCTCGGTGCGTCAGGGCGGATCCTCGAGGACGTGGGACAGAAGATGGGCCGCATCTACGAGGCTTCGCAGAAGATCGAGAAGCTCGCGGGAGAAGTCACGCGGCTCGAGGATCTTCTGAAGCCTCCGAAGCTGCGGGGAACCCTCGGCGAGTCGTTTCTCGAGCAGACGCTTCGCCAGGCGCTGCCGCAGCGCTCGTGGAAGATGCAGCACCGCTTCTCCGACAACGTCGTCGTCGACGCGGTGATCACGGTCGGCGAACGCCTCGTGCCGGTCGATAGCAAGTTTCCGCTCGAGAACTACCGCCGCTCACGAGAAGCTTCCGAGGAGCCGCAGAGGAGACAGGCACTCCGGGACTTTTCGACGGACGTCAAACGGCACGTGGACGCGATCCGCACCCGCTACATCCGTCCGGACGACGGGACCTACGACTTCGCGCTCATGTACGTGCCCGCCGAGGCGGTGTACTCGGAGATCGCGGGGGACGGCGGCGACGAAAGGGCGCTCGCGGATTACGCCGTCGAAAGAAGGGTGATCCCGGTTTCTCCGAGACTCCTTTACGCGTACCTGGCGACCGTCGCCATGGGCCTGCGGGGCCTCGAGCTCCAGCAGAGCGCCCAGGAGATCCAGGCGCGCCTCGGGGATCTCGCCCGGCTGTGGGACAAGGTGGACGAGCCGTTCTCGAAGATCCGGGTGCACCTTGCCAACTCGCAGCGGCAGTACGACGAGGCCGCCAAGGCGCTCGCCCGGTTCGGCGAGCGCCTCGCGACGGTGGGTGAGGTGGCGGCGGAACGGCTGGACGAGTCGAAACCCCTGGAGGCGATCCCGCTCTTTCCCCCTGGGTAAGGGTTAGAACTCGCTTCCGAGCTGCTGCCAGTCGGGCATCGGTGCAGTGACGGTGATGCTCGTGCTGAAGTTGGTGCAGATCTCTCCGCTCGGCTCACACGTGTAGTGGAATTCGAGCCACGTTCCGTTGGTGCCGACGTGCATGATCTCCTCGACCTTGATCCGGCACGCGTCGTAACCCGCTTCGAGGTTCGAAACAGAGGGGCACGTGCGGCCGCCGCACTTCTTGCAATCTGCCCTCGCTACCAGCGGCAGGGCGGTAAAGGCCAGAACGGCAAGGGCGACCCGGGCGAGTCTTTTCATCGTCTTCCTCCATCCATCGCATCACGGGAACTCGTGAGCGTTGTTTCCGTCTGAAGGGGAAGCGTCAGCGGGCCGAGAGGTTTGGCCAGATGCCGCATTCGCGTTCGCATGTCCGCCGGAGCGAACAGGTAAACGTCATAGGCCCCGGGGGCGAGGAGAGCGTGGATGAGAATCCAGCCGCCGGCGTCGGTGACGAGCGTGGCCTGAAGATCGCGCCCTTCCTGATTGACTTTCGCGCCGAGGAGCGGCCACGGGTACATGACTCCGGAGCGGCGAAACGCGAGAGCGATCGAAGCGTAGGCGTCTCCCGTCGAACGGAGGATGCGAAGCGGGTACGTCGACTGGATGGGGGTCAGCGCGACCGGGATTTCGGGATTGTCCTCGGAGGCGCGTGCGGTCACGAGCTCCAGCTGCCAGCCCCGCGCGAGAAAGAAGTAGGGCCGCGAGTCGCCGCCCGGATGCTCGACGCCGGCGAGGCCGGAGGCGTCCGAGCGGGCGACCGTCAGCATGTTCGCGTCGATGTCTCCCGGGGCGGGCTCCTCGAGCGTGACGACCTGGGCCCCGGATATCGGGATGCCGCGCGCGTCGCCGATCCGAAAGCGCAGGGATCCGACGGGTTGCAGCTCGACCCTGGCCGGCTCGGTCCCGTCCCCGGCGTCTCCGACCGCCAGATCGACGGTGCGAGTTTCGTAGCCGTCCGCCGACACCCGGACCGTCGCCCGCACGTCCTCGAGACCTGCCGCGACGTAGCGTCCCTGGTCGTCCGTTTGAGCGTCGTAAGAAGATCCCCGGCGTCCGTTCGGTTTGCCCATCGTGATGCGAAGGTCCGCCTGGGGAATGGCATTTCCGTTCTTCGCCGAGACAACTTCGATCGCCAGCCGGTTGCGCGCGATCGAGAAGTCGAGGTCCGCCGACATGGCCGTCGTCAGGTCGACCGTGCCGGCCGTCCCGTCGACGTGCTCCTCGGGAATCGAGTACCGGATCCGAAAAACCCCCGGTCCCCCGATCTCCATCGAGTAGGAGCCATCGGCGCCGCTGCGCGCGGCGCGGTCGAGAAACTTCTCGACCGGGATGAGGGTCTCGACCTCGGGACCGCCTCGTGTCTGGACGTCCGCGTAGAGAAAGACTCCCGCCACCGGCTCTTCCCCTCGGGTCACCTTTCCGCGCACCGTGCGTGGTTCGTGCACGAGCCGGACGGGGATCACGTCCTGCTGCCAGACTTTGTCGGCGGGAGAAATCCAGGTCTGCGACAAAAGAACCCTTGAGTCATCCCGCAGGTCGAAGCGGTATTCCAGCTCCTTGACGCGGGCAAGCCGGTGGACCGCCCCGTTCGCCACGTTGCCGCTCCAGACCGTCCGGAGTGGAAGCCCGGTGTCCTCACCCGGGGCGCGCGCGGACACGTCCACTGCAAAACGGATGGGCGTCGCCGCCCGGTCTTCCACGGTCACGACGATGTCCGGCAGGGGCCGCATCGCCACCGTCACCGATTTCTGAGCGTCGTTCGGCCGGACTTCGACGGACTCTTGCGCCGTCCGAAAACCATCCGCCGTCAACGTCCAGGAATGGGACTGCACGGGCAGATGCTGAACACGAAGATTCCCCGCGGCGTCCGTCGTCGGAACGTCGTCGTTGATGGAAAGGGCGAGGAGCTCTTCGGCCGGCGTGGGGGGCGTGTGGAGCGTGATCTCGCGAAGCGTGAGCGGTGAGAGACCCTTCCATCGGACGGACGCGCGGGGCACGGGCGTCTTCCCGTCCGTCTGCACGCTCCGGATCGTGACGGAGAGGCCCGATGGCGCGCGGTCGAGAGACATCCGGCTCTCCGCGCCCGGCTGAAGGTTCGCCATCCCCGCCACCGGCGCTCTCGCCGGCGCTTTCAGCACGACGTCCCACTCGCCCCCGGGAATCAGAATGGACACGGCGTTGTCGGGTGCGATCGGCTCGCTTCGGCGCATGAGCTTTCCGTC
>DASQJK010000038.1:0-9929 GCA_035631095.1 Thermoanaerobaculia bacterium | reverse complement strand
CTGATCGGCTCGAACGCGGCGGACGAGGATGTGGAGAGGATCGAGAAACTGGAAGAGCTGCTGGAGATGTTCCCGGGCTGACGACCGACTACGAACTACCGACGACCGACCGTCATCTCTCAATATCCATCCCCGGCTCGCCGACGGCATTCGGCTCCGAGAACACCAGCGCCGTCCCCGACACGGGCAGCAGAACGGTGTGGTTTCGCTCCGAGAAGTCGAGCCAGATCTCGTAGAAGCCGTTCGGGGACACGGCCATGAGTCGGCCGGGCTTGTTCTTGAGCTCCAGGGTCGGACAGAAGATGACCACCTTGGCGGGTAAGTCCAAAAGTCCTCCTGTCTCCGGGATCTACCCGCCCATTATGTCAAGCATTTGTTCCCACGTCACGACCGGCACGTTCAGAGCGCGGGCCTTGTCGAGCTTGGAGCCGGCCGCCTCACCCGCCACCACCCAGGAGGTCTTTTTCGACACCGAGCCGGACACCTTGGCTCCGGCGGCCTCGAGCCGCGCCGCCGCCTCCTCGCGCGTGATGCCTTCGATCGTGCCCGTCAGGACGACCGTCTTGCCCGCCAGGGCGCCGTCTGCCGGGGGCGCCTCCTCGCGGCATTCGAAGTTGACGCCCCGGGCCCGCAACCGCTCGACGAGCTCCCGATGGCGGGGGTGGTGGAACCAGGCGGCGATCGCCGCGGCCGTGTTCGGCCCCACGTCGTCCGCCCTCTGGAGGTCCTCCTCGGACGCCCCGGCGATCGCGTCGAGCGTGCGGAAGCGTCTCGCCAGGGTGCGCGCCGCTTTCTCGCCGACGTGCGGGATGCCGAGCGCGAAGAGAAGCCGCGAGAGATCGTTCCCGCGGCTGCGGTCGATCTCCGCGAGCAGATTCGAGGCCGATTTCTCGCCCCAGCGCTCGAGCTCGACCAGGTCCTTCGCTTCGAGCGAGTAGATGGACGCCACGTCGGTGAGAAGCCCGGCGGTGACGAGCTGGTCGACGAGCTTCTCCCCCAGCCCTTCGATGTCCATCGCGCGCCGCGTGCAGAAGTGCCGCAGCGCTTCGCGGACCACCGCCGGACAGGCCGGGTTGACGCAGCGGGTCGCCACCTCCCCCTCCTCCCGCGCGACGGGATCGCCGCAGACGGGGCAGACGGAGGGCATGGCGAACGGCTGCGCGTCGGGCGGCCGGCGGTCCAGCAGGACACGAACCACTTTCGGAATCACGTCTCCGCCCTTCTCGACGACGACCGTGTCGCCGACGCGGACGTCCTTCCTCGAGAGGTCCTCGTAGTTGTGGAGCGTCGCGCGCTTGACGGTGGTCCCGGCGAGGAGGACCGGGTCGAGGTGCGCGACCGGCGTGAGGACGCCGGTCCGCCCCACCTGGAACGTGATGTCGCGGACCACGGTCGTCTTCTCTTCGGCGGGGAACTTGTATGCGAGAGCCCAACGGGGGGATTTCGCCGTCGCGCCGAGCTTCTCCTGCAGCGCCCGATCGTTCACCTTGACGACGACGCCGTCCGTCTCGAACCCGAGCTCGCGCCGCTTCGTCTCCCACTCGTCGAGGAAGGCGCGGACCTCTTCGAAGGAGGCGCAGACTCGCGAATGGGGGTTGACCGGAAAACCGAGCCGGCGCAGGAGGTCCAGGGTCTGCGACTGCGTCGGAGGGATTTCGCCGCCCGCCGCGATGGCGTAGAGAAACGCGTCGAGCCGCCGCCGCGCGGTGACTCGCGAATCGAGAAGCCGCAGCGTTCCCGCCGCCGCGTTGCGCGGATTGGCGAAGAGCGGCGCGCCTTCCGCCTCGCGCTCGGCGTTGACGCGCTGAAAAGCCGCCTTCGTGTAGAAGACCTCGCCGCGCACTTCCCACGATCCGGAATCGGCGATCCGCAGCGGCACGGACCGGATCGTGCGCACATTTTCGGTGACATCTTCCCCGCGGAACCCGTCGCCCCTCGTCGCTCCGCGCACGAGGCGGCCTCCTTCGTAGCGCAGCGAGATCGAGAGACCGTCGATCTTGAGCTCGGCGACGTAGGGAGCGGGGTCGGCGCCCGCGACGCGCCGCGCCCGGGCGAGCCACGCTTCGGCTTCTTCCCAGGAATACGCGTTCTCGAGCGAGAGCATCGGAAGCGCGTGCTCCACCGTGGCGAAACCTTCCGCGGGCGCTCCGCCGACACGGCGGGCGGGCGAGTCCGCGACTGCGAGCTCCGGATATCTCTCCTCGAGGTCGACGAGCTCCCGCATCAGCAGGTCGAACTCGGCGTCGGTGACCTCGGGCCGGTTATCGATGTAATAGAGCCGCTCGTGACGCAGGATTTCCTCGCGCAGATCCTCGGCGCGGCGGGCCGCTTCTCGCGGAACCTGCTGCGCGGCCACGGCTTTTGCGCCGCTCGCGGGAGAGGGATCGGTCGCCTTTTTCGGCACGCGCGGCATGCTACAGTCCCGCCGATGCTTTCGGCAAAAGCGAGAATTTTCCTTCTCGCTGCCGCGGCGGTGCTCCCGCGCGCCGCCGAGCTTTCCGGGGCCCAGCTCACTGCACCGATCGCGTCCTACGAGATCTCCTGCCGCCTCGACACCGACAAGAAAACGGTCGAGGGGACGGAGCTCATCACGTGGACGAACCGCACCTCACACCCCGCGACGACCCTTCAGTACCACCTCTATCTGAACGCGTTCCGCAACTCGCGGTCCACCTTCCACCGCGAATCGGAAGGTCGAGGCCGCGCCGGCGAGCCGCTTCCGGAGTCGTGGGGATCGATCGAAGTGACGCGGATGACCTACTCCGACGGGACGGACCTGCTTCCCGCGCTCACCTACATCGCGCCCGACGACGGAAATCGCGACGACCGCACGGTGGCCGAAGTCACGCTCCCGCGGCCCGTCGCTCCGGGCGAGACCGCCCGCATCTCGATCGACTTCCGGTCGCGTCTCCCCCGCGTCCAGCGCCGGACGGGATGGAAGGGCGACTTCTACATGGTGGCCCAGTGGTTCCCGAAGCTCGGCGTCCTCCAGGAGACCGGCTGGAACTGCCACCAGTTCCACATGAACAGCGAGTTCTTTTCGGACTTCGGGGATTACGACGTATCGATCGACCTCCCCGCCCGGTACAGGGGGAAAGTCGGCGCGACCGGCAAGCAGGTCGAGGAGCGGGCCGGCAACGGTGAGCGCGTTCTCTACCGCTTCCGGCAGGAGAGCGTCCACGACTTTGCGTGGACGGCGGATCCCGGCTACCTCGTCCGGCGCGATTTTTTCCGTGAGGCCGGCCTCGGCGACGTCGAGCTCATCCTTCTCCTTCAGCCGGAGCATGCCTCGCAGGCCGAGCGCCACTTCCGCGCGGCGAAGGCAGGCCTGTCGGGGTTCGGACGCGTGCTCGGCGGCTACCCGTACGGCACGCTCACGATCGTCGACCCGCCCTGGGGAGGGACCGCCGCCGGCGGAATGGAGTACCCGACGCTGATCACCGCGGGCACGCACCTGGTCGCCCCGGCGAACGTGCACGACCCGGAGGGAGTCGTCGTCCACGAGTTCGGGCATCAGTACTTCTACGGCATGCTCGCGAGCAACGAATTCGAAGAGCCCTATCTCGACGAGGGGTTCAACCAGTACATGACGGCGCGGGTCCTGAAGACGGCGTACGGCCCGAACCACGCCTTCGTGAGCTTCTTCGGATTCCGGTTTCCTCTCGGGATCGACCTCTTCTACCCCGTCGACGAGAACCGCCGTTTCTTCGCCGTGGCGACCTCGGACCTGCACGCGCAGAAGAGCTGGGGATTTCGCAGCCGGACCAGCTACGGCGGCAGCACCTATTCGCACACCGCGCTCGCGCTCGCGACTCTCGAGAACATGATCGGCACCAACGTCATGGACCGGTGCCTGCGCCTGTATTTCGAGCGCTGGCGGTTCCGGCATCCCACGCTGCCGGATTTCATCGCGGCGGTCAACGAGGTGACGGGCCGGGACTGGACGTGGTTCTTCGACCGCACGTTTCGCTCCTCGAACGACACCGACTACGCCGTCGAGGAGGTCCGCTCCACGCCCGCGAAGCCGCCGCGTGGACTCTTCGAAAAGGACGGGCGGCTCTCGGAAGGACCGCAGCCGGAGCTCGCGAAAGCTCGGGGTTGGGACAGCGTCGCGCTCGTGACCCGCCGCGGCGGAGTCGTGCTCCCCGTCGACGTCCTTCTGCGCTTCGAGGGCGGGAAGACGTACAGGTCGGTCTGGGATGGGGCCGCGCGCTGGAAGCGTTTTCGTGTCGAAAGCGGGCCTCGCCTGCTCGAAGCGATCGTCGACCCCGACGAGAAGATCGCGCTCGACTCGGACCGGACGAACAACGGCCGGCGCTCGCGGGGAGACCCGCGGGCGGCCACCCGCTGGACGTCCCGGAGCGTCTTCTGGGCTCAGAACTTTCTGGACGCGCTGACGGTGGTCTGGTGACGGCGGCCGCGGTGTCCAGCAGGAGCTCGCTCGCGTGTCTCGGACGCGGGATCCGGCTCTCTCTTTCGAAGCCGTATCTGGCCGTCTCCCTCTGGCTGATCCAGCTCCTGCTCGCGTCGGTCCTCATCCTCCCCGTCTCGAACACCCTGCACGAGCTTCTGGACGACTCCCCGGCCGCGAGCCGGATGGTCGCCAACCCCGATTACGGCTGGTGGGAGACGCTTCTGAGGGTGCACCCCGACCTCCTCGGAAACTTTCCCAAGCTCCTGACGGGGATGCTCACGCCGGAGGGCGTGACGAGCTCCGAGCTCGGCGAGGCCCGTGGAATCGGCGCGGTGACCCTCGCCCTGGCGATGCTCGCCGTCGTTCTCCACGCCTTCGCGCTCGGCGGCATCTTCGGCACGCTGCGGGAGCCGCAGGGCTCTCTCGTGACGTTCGGGCGCGAGGGGATGCGGCGCTTTCCCGCTTTCCTCACTTTCACGCTCGCCTCGTTCGCGGCAGCGATCGCCGCCTACCGCTGGGTATGGCTCGAGACGGGCAGAGCGCTTCGCGATCGCGTCCTTCTTCTCGACTCGGAGCGTCAGGCGATGGCCGTCACCGCGGCGCGCCTGTTGCTCTTGATCCTCGTCCTCGCCGCGATCAAGCTCGCGACGGATTCGGTCCGCGCGATCTGGGTCGCGCGCCCCGATCTTCCGCCCGTCTCCCGGTTCTTCGCCGGAATCGCCGCGGCCCTGGCGCGCCCGCTCCGGCTCCTCGGGGTGCTCTTCTGGGCCTGCCTCGCCACGGCCGGCCTTTACGTCATCTGGCTCGTCGCGGACCCGTCGGCGGGCGGAGAGGCGCGGTTCGCGCTCGTGCCGCTCATCCTGACGCAGCAGGTCTTCGTGTTCCTGCGGCTGCTCCTCAAGGTCGGGTACTACGCGGGAATCTCGGAGGCGCTCACGCGGACCCCGTCGCCCGAGTACTCGTACGTTGCGGCCCCGGCGGTGTCAGCGCCCCCGCCCCCCGACGACGAACCCGCGCTCGAGCGGCCGGCCGGCGCCGTCTAGCCGCACCCGGTACACGAACGCCACCCGCGTCAACCCGCCGCTCTTCGTCCGAGCCCACGGCCCGGTGAAGAAGGGAAGAAAACGCATGTCCTCGAACGTGATGGCGGTCGTGCCGTCGGGCGCCGGCGTCACAGTCTCGAGGGGGAACCGCGCGAACGCGAGGTACGTCTGCACGTCGGGAAGGCTGCGGGCGCGCGCGAGCATGGGCGACTCGCGCGGCTTTTCGAACCGGCGGATCCGCGCACGCTCGGGAGGCGGGTAAAAGTCGGGCAGGCGGCGCAGCGCTTCCGAGAGCTTGTCGGGAGTGCGCGGCGCCGGAACCGCTCGCGCGAACGGGCCGATGTCGAAGAAGCACGCGTGAAGCGAGTCTCCGTGGTCGGAGAGGCCGAGCCACCGAAACGGCGAAAGAAGCTGCGGAAGCACCGCGACGGACGCGCCCGGAGGGGCGTGGTCGATCCGGCGCCAGGCGGCGAGCGCCCGCGCGTGGAGGGCCGCGCAGAACAGCAGGTAGCCGGCGAGAAGCGCCGACGCGACCGACGCGGCCCGTCGTCCCCTGCCCGGCAGCGCCGCGGAGATCAGGAGGCCGAATCCTCCGATCGCAGTGAAGACCGGGTCGATGATGAAGAGCCAGTCGAGCGAGTACCGCTCCCGCGACAGCGGCGTCAGAAACATCGTTCCGAAGGAGGTGATCCAGTCGAAAAGGATGTGAGACGCGATCCCGAGCGCCGCGAACAGGAAGAGGTGCAGAAAGCGCGCGCGCCGGAAGAAAAGCCTCGCGACGGCCGCGACGCCGGCGGCGAAGAGGGGCAGGTACAGGAACGAATGGCTCCAGCCGCGGTGGTTGCGAAGGTAGTCGAGTTGGCCGTGGAGGAAGAGGAAATCGAGGTCGGGGAGCATCGCGGCGAGGAAACCGATCCAGAGCGCCGCCCGCGCGCCCGGCCGCTCCGTCGTGGAGCGCGTGAGGATCGATCCCACGAGCCCGTGCGAGAGGGTGTCCATGCCGGGCGGATGATAAAGGGAAGATCCGCAGGCTCCCTCTTATAATCCGTTCGTGAGCTCCATCCTCCTGATCGACGACAACGGCCTGTTCCGTTCCGTCTCGGAGGACATCGAGAGGCGAACCCACTGCCGCGTCTTGCGCGCGAGCAACGGAACGGAGGCGATTGCCGCCGCCCGCCGCGAGCGGCCGGACCTGATTTTCCTGGATGCGGAAATGTCCGGGATGACGGGCATTGACGTCTGCCGCGTGCTCAAAGCGGACAGCCACCTCGGCCGCCAGCCCGTCGTCGTAGCGGTGCGGACCTCGGAGCAGGACGACGGCGCGAAACGCGCCGGGGCAGACGACACGATCTCCAAGCCGTTCGACGAGTCGGCGATCTTCGACACGCTCCGCCACTTCCTCCAGCTCTTTCCGCGCGACGCGACGCGCGCCGCGGTCGAGTGGCCGGTCACGTTCTGGCGCGACGGCGTCCAGAGCGAAGGGACGCTGAGGGACCTTTCCCGCGGTGGGTTCTTCATCCGCACGCCGGTCCGGCAGCCCGTGGGAGCGCGGCTCGAGATTTCCTTCGACGTTCCCGGTGAGAAGCCGCGCCGGACCGTGGTGGCGGAGGCGATCGTCGTTCGCGTCGGTCAGGAGCCGGACCGGGGACTGGGATGCCGGTTCTTCCAGGTCAGCGCAGCATCCCGCGGAACGCTGGAGGATTGCCTGACCCTGCTCGAGACGGGCGAGGTGGTCGGAACGGTTCCCCGGCGGCGCAAGTCCGACGCCGAGTAACCCTCCTCAGCGAACCTGGCCCCCGCTCGCCGGCGCGAGGACGGCCGCCGACCCGAGGTCGACGAGCTCGATGCCCGCCTCGCGGGCGACGGCGATCGACTTCTCATCTCGGTAGAACTCCCCGTAGTAGACCCGCGCGATCCCGGAGTTGGCGATCAGCTTGAAGCACGGCCAGCAAGGGCTCGCCGTCGTGTAGAGCTCGGCTCCCCCGATCGCGACGCCGTTGCGGGCCGCCTGGAGGATGGCGTTCGCTTCCGCGTGGACCGTCGATACGCAGTGGCCTTCCTCTACGACGCATCCGACGTCCTCGCAGTGCGGCAGGCCGCGGATCGACCCGTTGTAGCCCGTCGAGAGGATGGTCCGGTCGCGAACGATCACGGCGCCGACGTGCTTCCTCTCGCACGTCGCGCGGGTCGCGACCTGCTTCGCGATGTTCATGAAGTACTCGTGCCAGCCGACGCGCTCCATCGGGGCAAATGTATCTCGACGGCTCCGGACGCGCGAGGCGCCATGACAGGTGTCAGCCGATGCAGCTCGCTCGCCTGGGCCGCTGTAGAATCGCTCTCCGAATGAGCAAACCCCGTCGCGTCGTCGTCACGGGTCTCGGCGCCGTCACCTCGATCGGCGTCAACGTGCCCGATTTCTGGAAGAACCTGCTCGCGGGCACCTGCGGGATCCGGCCGCTCTCCCTCTTCGACGCTTCCACGTACCGGACGCAGACGGCGGGCGAAGTCTCCGACATCCCGGACGCCTTCCTGACCGCCGCCGAAAAACGGCGCATGTCCCGTGCGGACCGGATGGGGCTCGCGGCTGCACGGGAAGCGGTCGCGCAGTCGGGACTCGACTTCTCGCGGGAGGACCCCGAGCGGATCGGCGTTATCCTGGGCGGCGGCACCTCGGGCCTGCTCGACTCCGAGGCGTATTACGAGCTGCATCTCAAAGGCACGCGCGGCCGCCCGTCCCGCGTGTTGAACCACCTCCCCGACGCCATCACCGATCGCGTCGCGCAGTACTTCCGCCTCGAGGGCATGAAGTCGACGATCACGACCGCCTGCTCCTCCTCGGCCAACGCCATGGGATATGCGCACGACGCGATCGCGGCGGGCCTGGCGGACGTGATCCTGACGGGCGGCTCCGACGTGCTCGCGCGGCTCACGTACGGCGGCTTCAACTCGCTGCGCTCGGTCGACCCGGAGCCCTGCCGGCCCTTCGACCGGGAGCGGAAAGGTCTTTCCATCGGGGAGGCCGCCGGCATCCTCGTGTTCGAAGAGTGGGAGCGCGCAAAGCGCCGCGGAGCGCCGATCCTCGCCGAGTTCCTCGGGTACGGCGTCACCTCGGACGCGTACCACATGACCGCTCCGGACCCGAGCGGCGCCGCCGGCGGGCGAACCGTCAAGAGCGCCCTCGCCGCGGCGCGCGTGAATCCCGACGACGTGGACTACGTCAACGCGCACGGGACCGCCACGCCTCAGAACGACTCGGCGGAGACGGCGGCTCTGAAGTCGGGTCTGGGAGAGCGGGCCGCGCGAATCCCCGTCTCCTCGATCAAGTCGATGATCGGCCACTGCCTCTGCGCGTCCGGCGCGATCGAGGCGGTCGCTACGGTCATGACGGTGCGCGAGGGAAAGGTCCCGCCCACGATCCACTACGAGAACCCCGACCCGGCATGCGATCTCGACTGTGTCCCGAACGAGGCGCGCGAGCTGACGGTGGACGTGGCGATATCGGACTCCTTCGCGTTCGGCGGCAACAGTTCCGTCGTGGTGTTCGCGCGCGAAGCCGGCGTCTACTAGGAGGCTGCCTGAGCAGGAGTCGATTGTCTTTTCCGCAGCGCGGCTTTCATGTACGCGCCTTGAAGCCGATTCGAGCGCGCGTGGGATGGGCGCGCCCGAATCGGACGAGGCGCCTTTCCGCGGTACCCGCGGGACGCCGCTAATCCGGTTTGGCGGACCGGGGCTGGATCACGGGAACAGGGGCCGTCTGCCCCCTGGGCCGCACCGCAACCGAGTTCACCCGGCGCCTCTTCGCCGGAGAGAGCGCCGTGCGGCCGATGACTCCCGATGAACGAGCCGGGCTTCAGGCGCTCGAGGTGGCCCGCTGCGACGGCTTCTCCCCCCAGCCCGAGATCCCTCCGATGAGAGCGCGCCGGTTCGATCGGGGCAGCCAGTACGCGATCGTCGCGTCTCTCGAAGCGGTGCGGGAGGGCCGCTACGACATATCTCGCGCCCCGGAAGAAATCGGCATCGCCATGGGCACCGGGTCCGCCGGAGCCGGCGCACTGACGGAGTTCCTGCGCGTGCTCTTCGAGGAGTCGCCCGAGGCGGCCCCTCCGTTTCATTTTCCGAACACGGTCGCCAACGCGCCGGCGTCGCAGGTTTCGATCGAGCTGAAGCTCTTCGGACCGAACGTCACCATCACCCAGAAAGACCCGTCCGCCCTGAACGCGCTTCTCTTCGCCAGCCTCTCGCTCTCCTCGGGCCGCGGATGCTTCGCGCCACAGCCGTCGAGGACCGCCGTCGCCGCCAGCGCCGACACCACCAGGACGACCTGCCAGCTGTGGAATCGAACGCGCACGGCGTGTTCCTCCCTCGAACGGTCGAGGGCGCAGAATCTGTGAGCTCACGATGGGCTTCAACAGGGAGACGCCGCGAGGCGGGAAAACCATCCCGACGTGGACGCGGCGACCCCGGGGAAACCA
>DASQJK010000037.1:0-3331 GCA_035631095.1 Thermoanaerobaculia bacterium | reverse complement strand
CCGTGCATCATCTCTTTGGTCATTGCGCCGTTCAGTTGAATGGCTCGGGCGATGCAGCCCGTCCATCCGGTCTGGTGGCTCGCGCCGATGCCGGCGCCGTTGTCGCCGTGGAAGTACTCGTAGAACAGCACGTGGTCCTGGAAGTGGGGGTCCGTCTGGAGCTTGTGGGCTCCGCCGAAGACCGGGCGCCTCCCGTTCTCGTCGCGCAGGAAGATCCGGTTCAGCCGCCGCGAGAGCTCCCCCGCCACGAACCACAGCGTCTCCGGCTTGCCCGACCCGTACGGAAACTCCACCTTGTACGACTCGCCCAGGTAGAAGTGGAACTTCTGGAGAGACTCGATGATCAGGTAGTTCACCGGAAACCAGACGGGCCCCCGCCAGTTCGAGTTGCCGCCGAAGAGTCCGGTCGAGGACTCGGCGGGCTCGTAATCGACGCGATGCTCCGTGCCCATGACGTCGAGGACGTACGGGCTCTCGCGGTGGTGGCGCGAGACGGCGCGAATGCCGTGCGGCGAGAGGAACTCGGTCTCGTCGAGCAGGTACCGGCAGATCTGCTTGAGTCGGTGGCGGTCCACGAGCGAGAAGAAGTGCCGGACCTGGCCGTCCGACGAGCGGTCCGTCTCGACGTGCTGCGCGAAGTCGGGGCGATTCTCGAGGAACCACTGCATGCGCCGCTTGAATCCGGGAAGCCGGTCCATGATGTCCGAGCCGATCGTCTCGACCGCGAACAGCGGGATCAGACCGACCATCGAGCGGACCTTCATCGGGAACTTCCGGCCGTCCGGCAGGTCGAGCACGTCGTAGTAGAAGCCGTCCTCACGGTTCCACAGCGTGATCCGCTCGCCGGCGATGTTGTTCATCGCGCGGCAGATGTAGACGAAGTGCTCGAAGAACTTCGAGGCGACGTCCTCGTACGCGCTGTCCTCGCGCGCGAGCTCGAGCGAGATCGCGAGCATGTTCAGGCAGTACATGCCCATCCAGCTCGTGGCGTCGGACTGCTCGATGTGCCCGCCCGTCGGCAGCGGCGCGCTCCGGTCGAACACGCCGATGTTGTCGAGCCCGAGGAACCCGCCCTGGAAGACGTTCTTCCCGTCCGCGTCCTTGCGGTTGATCCACCACGTGAAGTTCAAGAGCAGCTTGTGGAACACGCGCTCGAGAAACTTCCGATCGCCGCGGCCCGTGCGCTTGCGGTCGATCTTGTAGACGCGCCAGGCGGCCCACGCGTGCACCGGCGGATTCACGTCTCCGAACGCCCACTCGTAGGCGGGAAGCTGTCCGTTCGGATGCATGTACCACTCGCGGAGGAGCAGGACGAGCTGCTGCTTCGCGTAGTCCGGATCCACGAGCGCGAGGGGGATGCAGTGGAACGCGAGGTCCCACGCGGCATACCAGGGGTACTCCCACTTGTCGGGCATCGAGATGACGTCCGCGTTGTAGAGGTGCGCCCAGTCGCTGTTGCGGCCGCCCTGCCGCGCGGCGGGCGGCTCCGGCCCGGCGGGATCGCCGCGCAGCCAGCGGTGAACGTCGTAGTGGTAGAACTGCTTCGACCACAGCATGCCCGCGAACGCCTGCCGCTGCACCGCGCGCGCGTCCGCGGAGAGATCGGGCGTCGCCAGCGTGTCGTAGAACGCGTTCGCCTCCCTCTCCCTCGTCTCGAACACCGAGTCGAACTCCGGCCCGAACGCGTCGGCGGGCGAGCCGCCGCGCGTCAGCCGCAGGCGCACGACCGACGACTCGCCGGCCGGGATCGTGAGCACGTAGCGCGCGGCGGCCTTGGAGCCCACGCGATCCGCGTTGACGGCGTCCTTCGCGCCGTGGACCACGTACTCGTGAAAGCCGTCCTTGGAAAATTCCCCGCCGCCGTCGGTTCCCCAGAGCCTCTTCGTGTTCGAGTCGTTCTCGGTGAAGAGCAGCTCCGGCGTTCCCTCGCAGGCGAGCTCGAGCCGGCCGTAATAGTCGCTGTCCAGCTCGATCGAGCGACGCGCGCTCGAGGCCATCCCCTCGCGGAGCCCCTGCCGCGGCTCGCCGAGCCCCCACGACCACGTGTTGCGGAACCAGATCGTCGGCAGAAGCTCCAGCGTCGCAGCCTCGGGTCCGCGGTTGAAGACCCGGATGCGGATCAACACGTCGTCGGGCGAGGCCTTCGCATACTCGGTGAACACGTCGAAGTAGCGGTCGTCGTCGAAGATCCCCGTGTCGACCAGCTCGAACTCCGCGTCGCGGCGCGAGCGCCGCCGGTTCTCTTCCAGCAGCAGGGCGTACGGAAACTCGCGCTGCGGATACTTGTACAGCGCCTTCATGTAGGAGTGCGTCGGCGTGGAGTCCAGGTAGTAGTAGCACTCCTTCACGTCCTCGCCGTGGTTTCCCTGCGATCCCGTCAGGCCGTAGAGACGCTCCTTCAGGATCGGGTCCTTGCCGTTCCAGAGGGCCACCGCGAAGCAGACGTACTGGTGGCGGTCGGAGAGGCCCATCAACCCGTCCTCGCCCCACCGGTACGCGCGCGATCGCGCGTGCTCGTGGGGAAAGGAGTCCCACGCGGTGCCGTTCGGGCTGTAGTCCTCGCGGACGGTGCCCCACTGCCGCTCGGAGAGATAGGGGCCCCAGCGCTTCCAGTTCTTCTCGCGCCGCACGTCCTCTTCGAGGCGGAGGCGCTCGGGGTCCAGGTGTTGTCCACTCACGGTTGCGCCTCACGGAGGTTCGAGGTTTCTGGTTTCTGGTCTCTGGTCTCTGGTTTCTGGTCTCTGGTCTCTGGTTTCGGAGCCAGGATCATGCGATCCAGTCGGATCAGCTCGCCGACCGACCACGCCTGAAACGGACAGCCCCGCGGCGTGTGCGGCGCGTCGCCGTCCGCGATCTCGGAGACGTGGCCGAGTCCCGCCTCGTCCAGGTGCGCCATGAGAGGCGCGACGAAGCGCTCGCGCGCCTGCCGCTTCGCGGCCTCCCCGCCGCCGCGCACGCGTACCCACGCCTCGACGAAGGCACCGGCGAGCCACGGCCAGGCGGTGCCCTGGTGGTACGCGCCGTCCCGCTCCCGCACGCCGCCCTCGTAGCGGCCGACGTAGCGCGGATCGCCGGGCGAGAGGGAGCGCAGGCCGAGAGGCGTCGCGAGCTTCGTCTCGACGACGTCGACGACGCGGCGCGCGCGGTTCCCCCGGACGAGGGGATGCGGCAGGCCGCCGATCGCGAAGATCTGGTTCGGGCGGATCGACGCGTCCAGCTTCCCGGTCACGTGATC
This sequence comes from Thermoanaerobaculia bacterium, assembly GCA_035631095.1. Taxonomy (GTDB): domain Bacteria; phylum Acidobacteriota; class Thermoanaerobaculia; order UBA5066; family Gp7-AA6; genus JALYUA01. The sequence continues at coordinate 96 of DASQJK010000037.1, read as the reverse complement.
CGCGTCGACGACGTCGTAGAGGCAACCGGCGTCCTCGTTCCAGAAGCGGCCCTCGAACGAGTCGATCGCCTTCGCCAGGACGGGCCGGAACTCGTC